>CAYLXJ010000378.1:0-2403 GCA_964387385.1 uncultured Pirellulales bacterium | reverse complement strand
TTGCCCCAATTACTATATCGGCCGAAATCCCTCCGATTCGCAAAATCCTATTGCAGAAAATCGATATCGGAAAAACAAGGGCCCCCAGAAACAGGAAGACCTCGAACAGATTCTGCATCGGTAAATGACCGACGTGTATCCAGCGATAAGTGACTGAAACGCAGCAGATAAGGAACCCGAGAAAATAGATAATCGTCTCAATTTTTTCTCTTATTTTTATTATTTTTCGCCGGCGCAGCAGGGTTGCGGCGAACGCCAGAAGATACGCGGCAATCGTCGCATAAACCATAAAACCCTGAATTGTGTATTTCACCGCCATTAATCAGTCCTCGATTGACCGGTCGCCGAAAAGATGGCGAAGCCACAAATGCCAGAACACGCCTGCGCAAAGCAGAACGAAACCTAAATAAACTGTAAACAGTCCCTTGTCGCTTGTTACTCTCAGCACGGTGAACTTGTGCGCATCGTCGTCATAGCCCTGCTGATAAAAAATGTATCCGCCGAAATGCAGCGGCTTATTCACCTCGATACTCTTCTGCATTACAACCTTGCCGTCTTTAATGACCTCAAGGTCGCTTATAAAGTCACGGATTCCCCTTCGATATGAAAAAGCCATCTTATCATTGACGTTTAAGTGCCCCGCGAACTTTTGGAATGCGTATCTGGCAATCTCGCTCCCATCTGGCTTCTTGAGCAGAACCTCAAGTGCCGGATTTGGCTTGTCGTTTGGGTCATCTATAATTATGTGTTTGCCCTGTTCCATATTCAACTTGAAATTTTCGAACCGTCTGAGAATTTCGACGCTGCCGTAGTCGCTTCCGACGTCGTAAATAGTCCCCGGTTCGGCCTTTACTCTCAAAACAGCCCCGCCGGTTGTCTGTATCAAAAGCGTCCCCGGCTCATAATACTCGATTTTGAAATCGACCAGCCGTATTTCAAAGGGCAGGTCTTTTTGGAGCATATTCTCAGTAGTCACCGTCTTTTGCGTCTGGCCCTCGAAGATTTTCATTTGGCCTGCACGAATAGTATCAATGCCTAAGACCCTGTCCTGCAATTTCATCCCTGCCTGCGACCCCCATATCCCCCCCGCCAGGACAAGCAGTCCGCCCAGATGGACCAGAAATAGTCCCCGTATATGCAATAACCGTGGAAAAAATCCGATTCCCGCTGTCAATAGACCCGCAAATATAATCCAGTAAACCGACAGGGGAATCGAGTTAAAAAACCGCTGAGCGCGTTCGGCCCCGAGAAAAGCCCCGTATATCGAAAAAGACAGTAAAAGCAGAATAGTAACGAGTCCTGCCCAGAGCAAAACGCCCCTGATTCTGACTTTTAATCCTGCTTTTTGCATCAAAACCTCAAAAATCTCGAAAAAATCGCTTCAGAGGGCTATTATGACAAAAACAGTTGAATCTTCAAAGTTTTTTATGCCTCAAAGTGAGGCCGAATGAATTAGGCAAATAAGAAGCATAATCTAAGAAATTTGCTTATTTACATACATTGAGCATTTACATATTTTAGTAGCATATATACAGACGCTCTTTTATATACCATATGCGATACTTGGCGATGTTTGAGATGAAATGCGACTCGTGATTTTTGAGAATTTTTACGAAATTTTGCTTGTGTTTCGTCCTGTAATATGATAGAAACTAAAACGCTTTTTAGTGAGATTGGTGGTGATTTTAACTGCTCATTTGTCTTCGAGTGTATTCATCGGGGACAACTATAGCAGGCCGCGGGCTGCCCGGAGGCAGTGACGTGTGAAATTTGTGTCCGAAAATCAGTATATGTGAGACCGGATACAATATATTAATATTCGGAGGCAGAGAAATGCTGGAGCCATATACAGCCATTTTGGGGCTTATTCAGTGCCTGCAAAATGCGCATGAAAATCGGAGGCTCTTTAAGACAAAAAACCTTTTAAAAGAGAAAGGAGGTACCAGCGAGGAGAAATCCACGGCAAGCCGTTATTTATGAGGAATAACGGGACCCTCAGGGGACAGGGACATTTTTTAGTATTCCGTTGTCCCTAAGCCGGGAAGGCAAAAATTGTAAGTCGAAACTCAAGAAAAGAACATATATTTGAAAGGGTTAAATTATGAAAATTTTTAAGTGGATTGTTATTAGTATGATAGTGATGCTGAGTGTAGCTGCTGTGGTAATGGCTTCACAGGTTACAGCAACTAAGTCAACCAACCCGCCGACACCCAATGTTTACCACGTTGGCGATACCATTCACTATGTGATGACCATCACTAATCCGGTTGGTAATCCGGCTATAAACATCTTTACCGACATTCACGACCATACCCCGAGCGGCAACGACGTATTCTTTATTCAGGTGCCTCCTGATTCGCCGCTTGTCCAGTTCCCGGGGGATACCAACATGTTCACTCTCGA
>CAYLXJ010000377.1:1606-2408 GCA_964387385.1 uncultured Pirellulales bacterium | reverse complement strand
TCTGCTGCGGATTCCTATTACGGCAATCTCGATATTATCGGGCGTATCGGTCACAATCCGATTGGCCAGTTTTTTGAGTGTCTGCTCTATCTGTTTAGCGCTTAGAAGTTCCTTCATTTGTGGCAAAAGTATAGCAAATCGCTAATTAAAAGACAAGGCCATTAAACAGTTTTTCGCTTTCGTAAGTCCTCATCAAGATTATAATAGTTTATATGATTCACAAAGTTGTTCAAAAACACCGGCTTGATAAGGACTCAGAAATCAGGCAGAACCTGGAATACTGGCTCAGCAGGCCGCCCGAGGAGCGTCTTGCCGCCGTGGAATTTTTTAGAAGGCAGGTTTATGGAGATACCCCGCGACTTCAAAGAGTTGTTAGAGTTGTTAAACTCTCACAAAGTTGATTATCTTGTCGTCGGCAGTTATGCGCTGGCGTTTCACGGCGCACCTCGCTTTACGGGAGATATTGACCTGTTTGTCAAGCCCGATAGTACGAATGCAAAGCGTATTCTCGAGGCGATGGGCGAGTTTGGTTTTGGCTCACTGAATTTGTCGGAGGCGGACTTTACGTCCCCGGACAATGTAATCCAGCTTGGCGTGCCGCCTGTTCGCGTTGATATTATGACTTCGCTTACCGGTGTATCCTGGGAAAAAGCATATACGGACAAAGTGCGTGGCGATTGCGATAAAATACCCGTTTATTTTATAAGCAAACAGGAACTTATAGCCAACAAAAAAGCCCTCGGCAGACAAAAAGACCTCGCGGACATCGGTAGGGTGCACCCGCTCACGGCGGAGGGCAGTT
>CAYLXJ010000377.1:0-1596 GCA_964387385.1 uncultured Pirellulales bacterium | reverse complement strand
GCCCTCAAAGAAGAGTAATTCCGCCAAACCGGATGTTATTCATTCAGTCGTTGGTTTGATAGCTGTTCTCTGCCAGAAGGCGGCGGCGACAGAGGCGGTGAGGATGCAGATAAAGACAAAGAAAGCCGTAGGTATGGCGGATTCCGGGCCGAAGTGCTGAAGGGCAAGAGTTGTGCCTAAGCCGGCATTTTGCATTCCGATTTCAATGGCTAAAGTGCGTTTTCCGGCCTTAGTCATTTTGAACAGTACACCCGTGCCGTAGCCGGCGGTCATACCCCAGAGGTTCAGAATTATCACCGACGCCAGAATCGGCCCCGTCGCCTTGAGCAGACGGTCCCGATTCATCGCAACGACCAGCGAGCATATAAATATTATGAAGGTGACGGATATGGCGGGAAAAACGGGCAGGATACGCTCTACCTGCTTTTTGAAAAAATGTCGGACCGCGAAGCCGGCGAACAGGGGGACGATTACCATAATTATTACATCGAGCATCATTGCCCGAAAAGGCACCTCAAGACGCGACCTTGCCAGAAGATACGTCAGGCCCGGCGTCAAAAGCGGGCAAAGCAGCGTGGAAACGGTCGTAAGCGAAACGGAATAGGCGACGTCGGCCTTGGCGATATAGCTCATCACATTGCTGGCCATAGCGCCGGGGGCGGCGCCGGCGAGAATCAGGCCGACGGCAACGGCGGTCGGCAAGCCGAAAATTTTGGCGATAAAAAACGCCCCGAAGGGCATTATTGTGAATTGCGCGATCGAGCCGATGAGGACAATGACTGGATTTTTAACGATATGCTTGAAATCATCGACGCACAGGACAGCTCCGATGCCGAACATTGTTATTGCGAAAAACCACTTGTTCCAGTGCTGCAGAACCGTAAAAGGAGCCGGTAAAAAATAGGCGACCACGCCAAAAATCGCCACCCACACCGCGAAATATTTCGTGTAAAAAGCAAGCGCCTTGTTAAGCATATTCAGAGTATAAGCGGATAGGCGAAAAACGACAATCTGATTTTATTGTAAGGGCTTTTCGAGTTCGGCACGCAATCTCGGCAGGGCGGCGGGGTAGTTTTTGCGGATAAAGTCGACGAGTCGTTCCCTGACTTGGCAGCGTAATTCGAACGTGCTCGGTGCGTCGGCTGCGCTCATAAGGGCGCGTAATTCGACGGTGCGCTCTGTTGTGTTTGTTACCTGAACAGCGCAGACCTTTTTGTCCCATTGAGGCAGGGTTTCGAGAATGGCTTTCAATTCCTTCCGGACGGCCTCGACGGGGACGGTGTAATCGACGTAGAGAAAAACCGTGCCCAATAAATCGGCGGAAACGCGTGTCCAGTTCTGGAAGGGCTTTTCGATAAAATAAGTGATTGGGACGACTAATCGCCTCAGGTCCCAGATGCGCACGACGACGTAAGTGAGGGTTATTTCCTCGATTCTGCCCCATTCGTTTTCGACGATGACGACGTCGTCGATTCTGACGGGCTGGGTTATGGCGATTTGAAGGCCCGCGATGAATGTGCCGATGGTTTTCTGGGCTGCCATACCGACGACGATACCGACAATGCCTGCTGAAGCCAGAAGCGTCGTTCCCAGGGC
>CAYLXJ010000376.1:0-2429 GCA_964387385.1 uncultured Pirellulales bacterium | reverse complement strand
GCGGGAGTCGCGATGTTTACGTCGCTGGTGAGTTTGCTTTTGCACAAGCCGGTGAAGCCCGACGCGGCGATGACGGGCGAGATTACATTGCGAGGGCTGGTGCTGCCGATAGGCGGGCTGAAGGAAAAAATCCTTGCGGCCAAACAGGCGGGCATAAAGACCGTCATTTTGCCCGCGCGTAATAAAAAGGATATGCCGGAAGTTCCCAAAGAGGCCAAAAAGGGCCTGAAATTCAAATTCGTGAAAAATACAAATGAATTATTGAAAATCGCGCTTGACACGGATTAACACCCGTCTTCGCCTTTGGCTACGCCGAGGCAGGCGGATTTACACTGTAAAAACAAAAATTAAATGAGTGTTAATCACTTAAGTCAGTGCCATTATATGGTGTCCCCAGATTAAGAATAGGTAAACGTCCCCTATTTCTCTGGGCATGACATAAATATAACATCGTAAAGGAAAATGTCAATGAATAATAGGTAAACGTCCCCTATTTCCCATAACTGCACAGAATCTTTTCGATTGTTCGCAGAGCAATTCCAAGAATTTCTTTCTGTCGTCGTCAACGAAAAACACGTCCTGCCTGTTATTGCCCCTTTGTGTTATGTGATGAGCTATATCAGGTATTACTATTCGTGCGTTTCTGGGCATGACATAAATATAACATCCTAACGGACAATGTCAATGAATAATAGGTAAACGTCCCCTATTTATACCCTATTTATACTTGAACGTCCCCTATTTCTCAGGCTGCTGGGACACAGAAGTTTTTTCCTTGTCCATACGTTTTGTTTCAATAACCGCGGCGATTATGACGCCAAGCACCGTAACGACGCCGACCAACACTAAAATAACCATCCCCAAATGACTGCTCATAACAACCTGCTCCTACTATTCCCTGATGCTTTTCTGTGAAGCTTTTTCTTTCATATCGATACGCCAGATATATTTTTGCGTTCTGAAGACGACGATACAGAGCATTAGTATAGCGATTGCGAGGATAAAGGGGAGGAGTTTTTCAATCCAGGGGGTGCCGAGAAATATTATAAGCGAGTTGAGGACGATAAAGGCGATGCGGATTTCGGTGGGGCCGGTCGCGAGATAGGTTATTTTGAACTCGTTGGTTACAGCAAAGGAGAGAAAAGAGCTTGCCATAAACAGGCCGAAGAGCGGGATAAGCAAATATACGATTTGTTTAGCAGAGCCATCGACGAGAAACGAGTAGCCGATGAAAAGGCAGCACATAAAAACAAAATCGAGAAGGTGGTCCATATAGTAGCCCCACTTGGGGATTCCGGTGTCTCTGGAACGGCCTAAAGCGCCATCGAAGCAATCGGTGAACCACTGCAGCGCAAGCATCAGGGACGAGAACCACAACCAGTTGAGATTGCTTTTCGCAAGATGGCCGAACAGAATCAAGCCCGCCGACCAGACGAGCGTCATCAGCGTGAGGTGATAGCCCTGGAGCCAATTCGGGAAGCGGCGGACGTTGGCATCGATGAATTTTCTTTCCCAGCCGGCCAGAAGTGTCCTCATCGGCAGCTTTTTGTCTCCGCCAAATTTTTGCTCATTCATCTTCGCCTCTTCAAGAGGAACTAACTGAAAATGACTTTTTTCCACCGCTCAAGCGACATATTAAAACCGCAATCCCGCGGCCTCAACGTTATCCGGCACGATGTAAAGCTGCGATTCCTTTATCCCATTGGATAAAAACCACTCATTTAATCTTTGCCACAATTCCTTCGCTATTCCTTTGCGCCGATATTTTGACAGGACGACAATTCCGCCGACATATCCGATTTTTTCGGGAAGAATTATAGGCCCGTTATCTATTATCCTTCCTGAAATCAAGCCGACAATTTTCTCTGCCTGTTCGGCCACGAATATTATCGCGTTTTTGCCGTTCATAACCTTGCCTGCTGTGTCACGAAAGACGTTTCTATAATCAGGCCGAAACGTTAGCGCCTTATCAGCCGAGACGAACTAATCAATCAAGGGCGATAGTGAGTCCAAGTCGCGCTGCTCTAACTTTCTAATTTCCATTACTATATTCCTCTTTTATTGATAAGCCATTATGCTCTGTAAAAACGTCATTCCGGGCGAGCGAAGCGAGTCGAGGAAACTATTTTTTACAGATTTCTCCACTTCGCGACGCAAAGTGTCGCTTCGGTCGAAATGACAAAATATCTTTTCTAAGGAGCAAACACAACGCTAAATCTTGTCCCAAGTTCTTGTTATATCTTGTTTTTAAGAATGGCGTTTGTCACTTTAATTACATCAATCATTTCGGCGACGTCGTGGACGCGGAGGATTGAGACACCGGCGGCGGCACAGAGGGCGACGACGGCGGCGGTGCCGAATATGCGTTCGGCGGGATTTTCCCTGCCGGTCAATTTGCCGATGAATGCCTTTCTGCTTGGGCCGACGAG
>CAYLXJ010000375.1:0-2465 GCA_964387385.1 uncultured Pirellulales bacterium | reverse complement strand
TGGCGATAAAAGGAATCGGGGGATTTCATTTAGCGGTTGATGCGTTCAACGAAGAGGCGGTCAGGCGATTGAGGCAGCGAAAGCAGCGCGAGCATAAGCCGTTTGCTATGATGGCTGATTCAATCAAAACGATAAAACAGCACGCGATTGCAAGGCCCGTCGCACAAAAGTTTTTGGAAAGCCCTGAAAGCCCGATTGTACTTTTGCCTAAAAAGGCCGAGTCAACAATCGCGTCATCAGTTGCCGAAGGAGTAATAACCTTCGGTTTTATGCTTCCATATGCACCGCTTCATTATTTGCTTTTCGCAGAAGGGCTTAAGATTTTGGTTATGACCAGCGCAAATATCAGCGATGAGCCGTTAATATGCAAAAATGACGAGGCGCTCGAGCGATTGCAGAACGTCGCGGACGCATTTTTAATTCATGACAGGGTTATTTACAGGCAGGCGGACGATTCGATTGTTCATATTATCGACGAAAAGCCGGTTCTATTGCGCCGGTCGAGGGGTTATGTGCCGACGCCTGTAATAATGAAACAGACAAGCCCTTTAGATATTTTTGCGGCGGGGCCTGATTTGAAAAATACCTTTTGTTTTGTCAAGGGCAATCAGCTTATAGCCAGTGAGCACATCGGCGACCTTGAGAACGCCGAGGTTTATCATCATTACATAAAATCGATTGAGCATTTGCGGGGGCTTTTCGAGGTTAAGCCCAAAGTTATCGCCTGTGATTTGCATCCGGCTTATTTTTCGAGTCAATACGCAAGAACATTGACTAATGCCAAAATTATCGAGGTCCAGCACCATTGGGCACATATCGCTTCTGTTATGGCTGAACATAATATTGATGGCCCGGTGATTGGTCTTGCCTGCGACGGCACGGGCTACGGAACCGACGGGGCAATCTGGGGCTGCGAATGTTTAATCGCCACGCTCGACAATTTCGAGCGATTCAGCCATTTGGCTTATTATCCTCTTGCCGGCGGGGACGCGGCGAGCAAAGAACCAATCCGTCCGCTTCTTGGGCTTTTAATGCAGGCATACGGCAATGAATTTGATTTGAAAGGCCTACAATGGCTATTAGGAAAAATTGAGCCGGATTACGCGAAGCAGGAAATAATCTGTGAGCAAATCCGAAAAAAAATAAATACTGTCCAGACATCGAGCTTGGGCAGAGTTTTCGACGCTGTATCAGGAATGCTTGGTTTAGGCAACTACAATCATTTCGAGGCGCAACTGCCTATGGCACTGGAGGCAATCGCCGATACGGATTGCAACGACAGATATAATTTTGAATTTGACAAGCAAGCAATGCTCGACCTAAGCCCGATGTTTAAGCAGATTGCGAACGACATACGAGAGGACAAAGACCGTTCGATTTTATCAGCGAAGTTTCATAATGCGATTTCCGCGGCCTTAGCAGCGACGGCCAAACGAGCGAGAGAAAGCACGAAAGTCAATACCGTCGGATTAAGCGGCGGGGTCTTCTGCAACAGATTTTTAACCGAACGGCTGGTTCAATTGTTGAACAAAGAAGGGTTTGAGGTATTATATAACATTGATTTTCCGGCCAATGACGGGTGCATTTCAGTCGGCCAGGCAGTCATAGCCGTAAACAAGATTTTGAAAAAGGAGCAGGCATAAAAATGTGTCTGGCAATACCGGCAAGAATAGTCCAATTGGAAGGCGATAGGGCAACGGTTGATGCGATGGGTAACCAGTTCTGCGCGAGAACCACCCTGCTGCCGCAGGCCAAACTGGGCGACCTTGTCCTTGTTCACGCGGGTTTTGCGATTTCAACTATCGAGGAAGAAGAGGCGAAAAAGACCTGGCAGCTCATTGCGGAAATCGACGAGTTCAAAGATACTTCAAACAAGGTTTCAGGATAAACAACGAGACATTATGCTGGAGAGAATTCGCAAAGCACAATTACTTATGGATGCCGCCTGCGAGGCACTGGGCAGGCAGATCAACATAATGGAGGTTTGCGGAACGCATACAGTGGCGATATTCCGAAACGGCATACACTCGACAATGCCCAAGGGAATGAAACTCCTGTCGGGGCCGGGGTGCCCGGTTTGCGTGACTAGTCAGGATTACATTGACATCCTGCTGGATTTGGCGGACAGGCCGGAATGCATAATTGCGACATATGGCGATATGGTTCGCGTGCCGGGCAAAAAAGGGTCTATGGAAATGAGACAATCGACCGGCAAGGTCAGGGTTGTATTGAGCAGCGACGACGCCTTGCAACTGGCAAAAGACAACCTTGAAAAAGTCGTAGTATTTGCGGCGGTGGGATTCGAGACGACGACACCTGCGACGGCGGTAGTTGTAAAACAGGCGGCTGAGGAAAAAATAGAAAACTTCTGTATCTTGAGCAATCACAAGCTGGTTGTACCTGCGATGAAGGCGCTATTGAGCGACAGCCGAAACAGAATAGACGCGTTTCTTTGCCCAGGTCAC
>CAYLXJ010000374.1:0-2467 GCA_964387385.1 uncultured Pirellulales bacterium | reverse complement strand
CGGGTGTCTCGTGCGGATTTTCCGGTTTTTTCATATTTGGCAAAAAAGTCAATAAGCGCCAAGCTATAGAATAACTGCGCCTGTATCAACCCATATATAGTATTTCGCCCTTTTCGGGCCTGAAAGTTTAACTTTTATCGGAACCGGTCTTTTGCAGGTCGTCGAGCGTTTCCAGCACGACCGGCATATGAACATAAGCGGGGCCTCCCGCCATTACAACGGCTACCGATGCTGCTTCGAGTATCTGCTGCCTGGTTGCCCCGTGTTCTAAGCATTTCTGGACGTGCGAGCGAATGCACGGTGTGCAGTGGTCCGCGACCCCAATACTCAATGCGATAAGCTCCTTTTCTCTCAATGTCAGAGCCCCGTCTTTCATAACCCTGCTGAATAATCCGCCGAAGCCCTGTATCATATCCGGAATTTCGGTCTTTAACTGGTTTATGCTTTTTTTGGAACCCGCAAAATATTCTTCCGTCTTATTCATATTGAACCTCACTGAATCTATATTTTCTTGAACGCTTCGCCCAAAGCGTCGATTATGTCGGTTGCTATTAAGCTTATTTGTCCGATTTTTTTTGCAGCAATATCGCCCGCCAGACCGTGAACGTAAACGCCCAAAACAGCGGCGTCAAAATTGCTCAAGCCCTGTCCTATTAAAGCGGTAATAACGCCTGTCAAAACATCGCCCGCACCGGCCGTCGCCATACCCGGATTTCCGGTTTTGTTAACATACACTTTTCGACCATCGGTAACGACCGTGCCTGCCCCCTTGAGCACAACTGTCGTTTTGGTTTTATTTGCCAGCCCCATCGCCTGAGCACATCTGTCAGCAGGCAGCGCCTCTCGTAAAAGACCCGCCCATAAACGTTTCATTTCTCCAGGATGAGGCGTCAAAACAATATCTGCTTTGCTTTGGCTCGGCCAGTCATTTATTTTGCTGAGATTATTCAGACCATCGGCGTCGATAACTAATCGCAATCCTTTTTGTTCCAGCAGCCGTTGAAGCACCGAGCTGACACTTTGTGAAATGCCAACCCCCGGCCCAAAAGCGAGACAATCATTATCGGGTATCAGATTCAGAATTGTGTTTGCTGCGCTCGCTGCGATTTTGCCCGCGGCATCTTCCGGCAGCGGCACCGTAGTAAACGACGGCTCAATCGAAGCCACAATGGGTAAAACGCTTTTCGGCGTGGCAACCCGCACTAATCCTGCCCCCGCCTTAAGGGCCGCCCTGCCCGCCAGCGCAGCCGCACCGCTCATTCCGAGAGAACCGGCGATTATACAAATCTTGCCAAAATCGCCCTTGTGGGCATTACTCGCCCGCAGTTTGAGCTTCGGGATTGTTTTCATTATCTGCATAGTTGCATCATCCTATTTTATTTTCGATTCTTCTACTTATAAGTGTGGCGGCGACGGCGGCGGAGAAGCCGTTGTCGATATTTACCACGGTAACGCCTGAAGAGCAACTGTTTAGCATTGTCAATAATGCGGCAAGGCCATCGAAGCTTGCACCGTAACCGACGCTTGTGGGCACGGCTATTACCGGGCAGCTTACAAGCCCCCCCACCACACTTGCAAGAGCGCCTTCCATTCCCGCAACTACAATAATCACGTTGGCTTTCTGCAATTTGGGAACGTGGCTAAGTAATCGGTGCAGACCCGCAACGCCGACGTCGCAAATCAATTCGGTCCGCTGACCCATAATCTCAGCAGTTACTTTCGCCTCATTAGCAACAGGCAAATCCGCTGTGCCTGCCGTGACAATCGGCAGGACTGATTTCGATGCCTTCACTTTTTTTTGCTCGAGGACAATTGCCCTTGCTGACTTTTCATACCGGGCGGTAGGAAACCGGCCCGATTTGGTAATCGCTTCAAAAACTCCCTCTCCCGCCCTTGTCGCAAGAACATTATTGCCTTTAGACGCAAGGGCCGAGAAAATTTTTACGATTTGCTCCGTGGTCTTGCCGGGACAGTAAATCACTTCGGGAAAGCCCTGGCGAATATGACGATGGTGGTCGATGCGTGCAAAGCCGAGGTCCTCATAAGGCAAATGACGCAGCTTTTCGACGGCTTCGTCAACAGTAAGCCCGCCTTTTTTAACCAGTTGCAACAACTTTTTTAACTGTTCCGGCCTAATGTTATGTCCCCTTAACCACTTGCTTTTGGTTCCAATGCCAAGTCGGCAAAAAAACCCGCCTTATACTTATGATACGCAAGGGAAGCTACCATAACGGCGTTGTCGGTGCAATAGGGCTTCGGAGCAATAAGCAACTTCTTTTCCGGCTTATAAGATTCGCATAATTTTGTCAGGGCTTCCCGCAGGGCGCTATTCGCTGCGACGCCACCACCTAACAGGACCGTTTTGGCGTTTACTTTTTCGACCGCCCGCCGTGTCTTTTCCACAAGGACGTCGACTACCGCCTGTTGAAACGATGCTGCGATATCAGCTATTTCCTGTTCGCTCATC
>CAYLXJ010000373.1:0-2483 GCA_964387385.1 uncultured Pirellulales bacterium | reverse complement strand
TTGTTACCATCTCGAAAGACGCAGGATTCAAGATCGCTGTCCCAGCCTTCACCACGGATATCAAACAGGGTGGAGTCCAAAGCGTTACCATCTCGCTGGAAAGAGGTAAGTATTTTAAACAGGACGTTAAGCTGCAAATCGAAGCGTCCAATGGCATCAGCCCCGATCCGACCAGCATTCTGGTTAAATCTGGCGACAGGCCGGAGAAGCATATCCGGATTACGGTGGCCAGGGATGCCGCTCTCGGAGAGTATGGCATCCGTGTGATGGGAATCCCGGAAACCGGGGATCCGACCTCGACGTTATTTAAAGTGAAGGTTGTCTCTCCGTGTGGTTGTCTCTCCGCTGGTTCCGTATAGCTTGTTCGAATGAGAATGCGCTTGACGAATGGTAAGGCATCTGCATGACACTAAAACCAATTTACAATTATAACGCCAATTAATAGGAGATTTAACATGAAACTAAACTCAATTTACAAGTATGTCCTGGCAATCGTCCTTTTCGCACTGGCAGCTTTTGTGAACGGATGCCACGGCGTTAATTGGTAGAATGTTTCGGCGCTATGTCTGTTGTTACGATGGCGCCGGACATGACGAGAAAAACAGTGACGGGTGCAAGTAATGCGACGGCCCCGAGGGGTGCCTGTCTCTGTTTTTATAAAATAACAAAGCGTGATTTGTTCAGTATCTCAGTATCAGGGGTAAGCCATGCAATTGCATGTGATAAATAAACGTGTACTTTTAAGAATCGCTTTATTCGCAGTAACCTTTATCTGCGTTTTTCTTTTGACGCCCTGTGTCGGATTAAGCTTTGACTCTAACAGTCCGATAAGCGGCAGTAAGTCCTCGGCGGACGGCAATGAGGCCGCTAATGACGGCAACGGCCCCACAATGATAATGAGTTATAGTAAAGAGAAATTTGTAAAAAACCCTATAGCTTCTTTTATGTATTTTGTTCCGCTGATAGCTCCTACACTTGTTGACAATATATCAAGCGTCAATAATGAACAGCAGGTAGGTATAATCTCACATAAGATAACAGCTGATTCAAAATCCTTTCACGTGGTCTGTGACTTTGAAATATTGGGAAGCGGTTTTCATATGAACACGTTTGATTCCGCGGGGATGATTGAGGCACATACCGATGAGCTGGAAAAAGGAGAGTCGCTGACAAATATGCTTGATTATATCAAGTTTGACGGAGATGGTTACGGTATTATCGAGGTTAAAGGTGAAATAACCGGTTCTACCAAGGCCGTTACCGAGGTGAGTTTGCAGTTCAACGCAAGGGGCCATAAGAGCCCGGTAACCATCGGTCTTTACGATATTAAACCAAAAGACGGACAATATAAGTATGAAAACAGAACGAACCAGGTGGTTGCCCGGGTAAATACGCTCATATTCAAAAAGACCGAAAAGCCCCCCCACATGGGAATAAAAGTGGCTTCCGTCGCCAAGAAAAGCGGGTCTGAAGGTTTCTTCAGCCGCATCAAGGGGAAGATAGCCAATTTGTTTATAAAGCCCCCGAAGGTGGATAAACTCGGCAATACTACGATGCTTGAATTTGGATATGCATTACTTCAAAAAAATACCACATTCACTTTTCCCAAAGCCAAAAATATCAAGGAAAACAGGACGATAGAAATAGAAAAATGAATAACCGGTGACCACGGGGTTGTTGAAAAAGTCCGTGTTTTTCCGTGTCTAAAATCGGCAATCGGCATTTATCCGCCGCAGGCGGTAACACAAATCGAAAATCACTTACTCCGCGGCTGCTTCCTGTGCACCCGCGTTTTTCTCCTGTCTGGGCATAGCAATAGTGCCCGTCCTGGCGACGTTTTTTATCCCGTATGGCCTGCACATCTCAATAAACGACTCAATTTTTTCCTCAGGCCCGCTGATTTCGACCATAATCGTCTTTTGTCCGATATCGACGACCTTGCCTTTGAAGGTCTCTATCAAAGCCAGAATCTCCGCCCTTTTCTCAGGCGTCGCAGCAATCGTTATCAGCATCAGGTCACGCGCAACAACCGCCTGTCCCGCAAAATCCTGGACCTTCACAACGGGTATTATCTTGGCTAATTGCTTGCGGACCTGCTCAAGAACGCGGTCATCCCCGATAACAACTATCGTCATTCTGCTCAACTGCGGGTCTTCCGTCCGACCAACGACGAGCGAGTCAATATTAAACGCCCTGGCCGCGAACATTCCCGCGACATGCGCCAAAACTCCCGGCTTATTCTCAACCAATGCGCTTATTATGTGTTTCATAAAGAAGCTCTCTTTTCAATTCTAAATTCTCATTTCAGTTTTTCACGCCATACTTTCTAAAAGGTCTAATCCGTCCATTTCGTTCAAACTCTTGCCCGTGGCGACCATCGGCCAGACGTTCTCTTCCCGCTCGACCCTGAAATCAATAACGCAGGGTCTTTTCTCGCCTAATGCCTTTTTTATCGCTTTAGGGACATCGGTTTTCTTGTCAAC
>CAYLXJ010000372.1:0-2488 GCA_964387385.1 uncultured Pirellulales bacterium | reverse complement strand
CTTGTCCAGCAGGGTAAAATCAATGAGGCGATTTTGCATTGTCGCAAGGCGCTCGAGATTGCCACATCCAAAGACGCCCAATATTTGGCTGAAGAAATTCGCCAGCGTCTCGAATTCCTCGAAAAACAGCAATCTTCCCCGCCTGCCAACCAATAAAGAGGGTGGCACGGGCTTCCAGCCCGTGCATGCACGGCCAGGATGGCCGTGCTACGATATTAACCTTTGATTAACTTGGCCGCATCTTTTGCGAAGTAGGTGATGATTATATCAGCGCCGGCGCGTTTAATAGCGATGAGAGTTTCGAGCATCGCAGCTTGTTCATCGACGTGGCCGGCAGAGGCGGAATCATTAACCATCATATATTCACCCGATACGTTGTAGGCGGCAATGGGGCAATCGAACCGCTGACGGGCGCGGTAAATTATATCGAGATAAGGCAACGCGGGCTTGACCATAACGATATCGGCTCCTTCCTCGATATCGAGGGCGATTTCCACAAGCGCCTGTCGTGCGTTTGCGGGGTCCATTTGATAGGTCTTTCGGTTTGTCAGGCCCGTTGAGGCATCAGGCGCCGATTCGGCTGCGTCGCGGAAAGGCCCGTAAAAAGCGGAAGCGAATTTGGCGGCGTAGGACATAATCGCAACATCTTTGAAATTGTTGGCCTCCAGCGCCTCGCGGATTGCCTTTACCCGGCCATCCATCATATCCGAAGGCGCGACAATATCGGCGCCTGCCTGTGCGTGAGACAGCGCTACCTTGGCCAATAATTCACAGGTTGCGTCGTTATCGATTTTCCCATCTTTGATTAAACCGCAATGGCCGGTGCTTGTGTAGGCGCAGAGGCAAACGTCTGTAATAACAACGAGTTCCGGGATGGCTTCTTTGATTTGTCGAACGGCCGACTGAACCGCACCGTTTTCCGACCACGCCTCGCTGCCTGTCTTGTCTTTTTTATCGGGCAGGCCGAAAAGTAAAACCGCAGGTATCCCCAGTTTTACGACCTCGCGGGCCTCATTGACGATTGTATCGGGCGAGAAGTGGAAACACCCGGCCATCGACTCAATCGGCTCTTTAACCCCCTTGCCCTTGCGGACAAAAAGCGGGTAAATGAGATTATCGATGGTAACGGCCGTCTCGCGAACGAGCCGACGCATTGATTCGCTGTTTCTTAGCCGACGCAATCTGATATTCGGAAAGGCCATAAACATCCTCAATTTATTAAGATTTGCATAAAAAATATAACACGTCATTCCGAGCGAGCGAAGCGAGCCGAGGAATCTGTTCTTTAAAGATTTCTCCGCTCCGCGATGCTTCGCATCGCTTCGGTCGAAATGACAAGTTGTCCTTTTCTGCGGTGCAAGTTAATTATTGATTATTTTTGTTCGTTAATCAAGTGTTGACTCATAAAAAATAAGACATAAAATAACTGCTCAGAACTGAATCAAAAAACTTTTTATCTCAGGGAGACGAATATGTTTGAAGAGCAAACACAGTGGACAAATCCGCCAGGGTCCACGACCAGAACAGCCATCGCCATTGTTTTATTGGCGTTGGCCATACCACTTGGTATCTGGGTCCTGACAATCGTAAACACGACAATCAAGGACAAGGAAACACCCGCCCTTTTGCAGAAAATATATCCTGAAGAGGACAAGCCCGTCACTATAAACACCCCCAACGGCAAAATAGAGCTACCCGCACAGTTCTTTAAGGGCTTTTCCTATATGGTCCTTTTTGTCTTCCTTTTGATACCGACGACAATCGCCACAGCCCTTCTGAAAGGCAGCATCACGCTTCTCAAGCCCGACCTGACAACAAAAATGATGCGCGGGCTTGTCGAATCAGTCGTGAAAATCCAACCGCCGAAGGAATAACGCAAATTTAAAGTATTCTATAAGCCGATTTCGTCGTTGGTTAGGTAGCAGTTTGGCTCAAGCAGCCAATTTTTATCAGCGGGGTCGGGGCCCAAGAAGCGGTAGTTGCCTTTGCATAAATCAAACCAGCGGCACTTCAGGCATCGCTTATCCGCGAACTTCGATTTATTTCTCAATTTCTGAAGGACCGGCTCGTCGGGATTGGTCCAGATTTGTTTTATGGTTTTTTGAGTGACGCTGCCTAAGGGGTAATTTCGCCAGAACTGGTCTGCGAAGACGGAACCTTCCCAGCCGACGCAGCAGATTTTCTCGCCGATGCGGTTTCCGCCGTTGGCTAAAAGCAATTTTTTCGCTTTTTCGAAATCGTCTGGGCGTTTGTTTTCAAGTTTCGTCAGAAGATACGGCCCGTCGGCGTGATTACCCACAGTCAGGACCTCATCGACAAGGTTTTTGCCGACGAATTCGTCGGTTTTTTGGAGAATGGTATCGATGACGCCGCGGGTTTGCTCTGTCGAGAGGACTTCTGATTCGATTTTAGTCGCCCTGCCTGACCTTATTAAATGATAAAAACAAAGGCGTCTTATGCCGCTGTCGGCGCAGATATCGAAGACCTT
>CAYLXJ010000371.1:0-2516 GCA_964387385.1 uncultured Pirellulales bacterium | reverse complement strand
CGGCACTGCCTCCGCCGCTTCCTTTTCCTTGGCTGCTTTTCTGCCCGCATGGCTCTTTCTATGCGCCACCTTCGGCAATCCGAGAACAGGCCCGCCTTCTTCCCAGCGTTCCTCGTCCTTCATTTTTTCTATACGCTCCGCCCGCGTCAACACGTTGCGGTGCCTTACCAATGCGTCCTTCAATCTCAACGACCTGTCAATCGACATTCAACTTCTCCTCAATTTTCTAATCAAATCTTATCCCGAATGCGTCGCTGAAAGGCGACTTGCCGTCGGCCCTGCGAAACGTCTCGTAGCCCGGCGGCGCCTTATACCCCGCTCCAAGCTCGACAATTTTTTGCCTGGCAAGGTAACCGTCGGTCCCCGGCTTGTCGGGATTATCGTAGCCGTTTTTCGTTACTAAATAATACCAGTTATTCTTCTCAATTATCTCAGTCGCAACGCCCGTTTTATCAAAATATTCCTTGACGGGTAACAGTTGCTCCCGGACCTGATACATCTTTATCACAATCCGGTTCCTGCCTTTCGACGCTGCCTGTTCAGCCGAAGCGTCCTTAGCAGGTGTAATCTGCTCTTTTACCTGTGCCGATGTCCGGCTGGCAGGTGTTAATCGGGTTTCTTTCTTACTGCCCACCCGCTCACCCAGCCGAAATACTATAACCAAAACTAATAATATCCCTAATACTACCGCTATGCCGACCTGATAAGGCATCGAAAACTCAATCCGGCCGGAGTTTATCTGCACAAATCTCGGCTTCCTCACCCACCTCACTACACTTGGAGGCGTGCTTACCGGTTCCTCAGACGGCTGTTGAATCGCCGGTTCCGCCGGCTTGGCCTGCTCTACTTTCGTCTGTATTTGCTCATAGCCGGCCTTCGTTCTGCCCCTTGCTATGACCTCGTACAACGCTTTTTTCTTTGCGTTATGAACCATTGACCGCACCGAAGCACCGCACTTAGCGGGTTTTCACTCTTTTACACAATTTAGCTGTCCAATTCAATAAAATTATCATTAAAATAACAAAAAATTAACCTCCCAGTGCCGTACACCCGGCACTGACTCCGGATTTTAATTGACTATTCAATCCCTCTGTCTGAATGTGAATTTTGATTTGATAAATCCCAGTCCCTCGCACGAAAGAATTTATCCTCATTTTCCCCCTTATAACCCTCCGCTGCCCCCTGTGGAGCGGAGGGTTACTTTACCGCTCTGTCGGATATTGTCAGGAAAACCTGATTTAGACGTTCTGCATTCTGCAATCTATGTTCTGTATTCTGCCTTGGTTTAATAATGCAGAACATAGAACAAAGAACTCCGAACTCAAAACTGTTTCAGTTATTATCAGCCGATCTGCCTGTTAAGGTATAGCTGCAGACCTATCTGCTTAATCTGGTCCTGCTGTTCCTCGATTTCATCGACGTGGCTGTCCTCGTCTTTCAGTATTGATTCGAGCAGGTCTTTTGTCGCGTTGTCGGCGACGTCCTGCGCCAGCTTGATTGCTGCGTTATACGACTTCACCGCGCCCATCTCGGCACCGAGGTCAGAAGCGAACTGTTTCGGCACCTCTGAGCCGATGTGAATAGGACTTAACTTGTCGATTACCGGCGTGCCTTCCAGAAACAGCATCCGCTCGATAAGTTTTTCGGCGTGCTTCATTTCCGTAATAGCGCGGGCGCGAATCATTTTGTTGAGCTTGTCGTAGCCCCAGTTTTCCGCCATTTCCGCGTGAACCATATACTGGTTTATCGCCGCAAGCTCGTCTGCCAGCAGGCCGTTGAGCGCCGCAAGCAATTGTGCGTTTCCTTTCATTTCCTTTTTCTCCTTTCAATTAAGGGCCGACGTTATCTCGTTTTTGTCCTGCCTAATACCGGGGACAATTTTATCAAATCTTCCTCAATTATCCACAACAAAATGTTTTCTCTCTTTGCAGGATTTTCTTGCCGCACCTTCCCCGAGTATCCTGAATTCCTGTTACCTTTCACAAGTATTTAACGAACCAGTCCCCCGCCGCCTTTGCGACCTGCTCCAATGCTCCCGGCTCTTCGAATATATGACTTGCGCCTGATACGATGAGAATTTGTTTTTCGACCTTCAAATGCTCTGCCGCTTCCCTGTTCATTTCTACTACCGAATAGTCGTTCCCCCCTACAATCAACAACGTAGGCGATACAACCTTCGCAAGTTTTTCCATCGCAAGATCCGGTCTGCCCCCGCGCGATACCACCGCCTTGATTACATCCCCAAGTTCCGCCGCCGCGCACAACGCCCCTGCTGCTCCGGTGCTCGCCCCGAAATATCCTATCGACAGTTGAGTTGTACCTTTATTTTCCCTGCACCAGTCCGTGGCCGATTTTAACCGGCGGGTCAGTAGCCCAATATCAAACCTTAACCTCCGCGTCTGATTGTCTATAATACCCTCCTCTGCTGTTAAAAGGTCAAACAACAGTGTAGCTAACCCCCTCTTTTGCAGCACCCCGGCGACATGTTGATTGCGAGGGCTAAATCTGCTGCTGCC
>CAYLXJ010000370.1:0-2538 GCA_964387385.1 uncultured Pirellulales bacterium | reverse complement strand
ACGGGACCTTTTCGCTTTGAAGCCAGGTCTTCAGCGTTGAGTAGTTTTCGATAATACCGTTATGAACGACTGCGATTTTGCCTGTATAATCGGGGTGCGGGTGCGCGTTTACCTGGTTCGGTTCGCCGTGGGTTGCCCATCGCGTGTGGCCGAGGCCCAGCGTCTGTCTGCTGTCGGGTTCGTCCAGAATCGCCTCAAGCGCGCTAATCCGGCCTTTTGTTTTTTTGACTTTGATTGTCCCGTCGTCCATCAGCGCCACGCCCGCGGAGTCATAGCCGCGGTATTCGAGACGCTTTAAACCCTCGATAAGTATCGGCTGGGCCGTCTTTTTGCCTAAATACGCCACTATCCCGCACATACCTGTTTCCTCATAAGTAAGTTAATTTTGTCAAGGGCAATGGGCTGCTTTGTCATCCCAGTGTTCTTAAACGGAACGACGGCTCATATTATAGAATGATTCCCTTACGCAGGCAATTGAAATTCGTTCAACTTTAGTATATGATTGTATCGAATAACCTGCTTTTTAGTATGATTTTCCTGAAATTATGCTGATTGTAATCGACTATAACGTTGGAAATGTAAAGAGCGTCTGCAACGCCTTTAGATACCTCGGCTGCGAGGTTGAGTTAAGCAATGATAGAAAGAAAATCGAGAAGGCAAGTGCTCTCGTTTTGCCGGGTGTTGCCGCTTTCGGTTTTGCTGTCAACGCCCTCGGAACGTTATCCTCCTGCATTAAAGACCTCGCCCAAGCAGGCAAACCTTTATTAGGTATCTGCGTCGGCTATCAGATGCTTTTCGACGAAAGCTGCGAATTCGGCACGCACAAAGGGCTTGGTCTGGTATCGGGAAAAGTCGTTCCCATACCACCCGGCCGGGTAATACCCCATATGGGCTGGAACAAGGTAACGCTGCCGGAAGATATGGCGATGTTTGCCGGGCTCGGCTCTGAAAAGCACTTCTATTTCGCGCATTCATTCTACGCCAACGTTACCGATACATCGGCCAAAATCGCTTATACCGATTACGGATTCAATCTGCCTGCGTCCGTCCAGAAGGAAAACATTTACGGCACCCAGTTCCATCCTGAAAAAAGCGGCCCTCAGGGCTTGCAGGTCTTACGCAACTTTGCCCAGATTGCTAAAGGGAGAAACGATTGATGCTTACACGCAGAATTATTCCCTGCCTCGATGTTAAAGACGGCCGAGTCGTCAAGGGCATTCATTTTGTCAATTTGCGCGATGCGGGCGACCCTGTTGAACTTGGCTCACGTTACAGCGACGAAGGCGCAGATGAACTTGTGTTCCTCGATATAACCGCGACAATTCGCAGGCGCAAAACAATCGTTGAACTCGTCAGGAAGGTCGCGGAAAAGGTTTTTATCCCCTTTACGGTCGGCGGCGGCATCGGCTCAGTCGAGCAGATTGATGAATTATTGCGAAGCGGCGCAGAGAAATGCTCGCTTAATACGGCAGCGGTAGCAAATCCGGACATCCTAACGCAGGCCGCCCAGCGATTCGGCAACCAGTGCGTAGTCCTCGCCATTGACGCCCGCAAGTCAAAGACCAAAGCAGGTCACTGGCAGGTAACAGTAAAAGCGGGAACCGAACCGACAGATATCGACGCCGTCGAATGGGCCGCCGAGGGCGCAAAACGAGGCGCAGGCGAAATCCTGCTTACGAGTATGGATGCCGACGGCACCCAGCAGGGCTACGATATCGAACTGACCCGCGCAGTCGCCGACGCCGTTAATATCCCCGTAATCGCATCGGGCGGCGCGGGTACCCTCGACCACCTCTACGACGCCATTGTCGCCGGTCACGCCGAAGCCGTCCTTATGGCCTCTATCACCCACTTCGAAAACTACACCATTAACCAGATGAAAGAATACCTCCGCGACCGCGGAATAGCCGTAAATCTTTAAGAACGTCATTACGAGCTAAGCGAAACAATCTCAAATGCAGATGGTTGCGTTATACGTCTATCGGTTGCGCTGCTCGTTACGTCTATCGCCATAGGGTTGCGTCTTAAAGACCGATTCACGTTCAATCCAACCGAAACGAGCCGCGCAACCGCAACCGTTTTTTTGGTTTACTTCGGCACACAGACAGGATTCCCCGGCTCGGCTAAACAGTCAATCAGCCAGTTCGAAGCCATAGCTGCAAAGTCATATAAGTCAACGATGCAATCACCATTAAAATCGCCGGCAAGAACATACGGGCAGTTGAATGTCGCCAAAATAATCTCATAATCGTTACCGTCAAAACCATGCCAAACGATATTTGAGCCGTAAATTTGAGGACCGTAATCATTAAAGCTGTTGTCTGTAAGTTGTGTGATAATACCTCTCGAACCGTTATATAAAAATATCTCGTAGTCATTGCCGTCATAGCCGCGCCAGACGACATTTGAGCCGTAAATTTGAGGGTTCGCATCATTAAAGTTATTATTTGTCAATTGGGTTGTTGATGAGCCGTTATAGAAGAATACTATACCCCTACCCATTGTCAAGACAGAAAACGGAAGAATTTAAGATGGATT
>CAYLXJ010000369.1:0-2545 GCA_964387385.1 uncultured Pirellulales bacterium | reverse complement strand
TTTTTGCCCAATTTTACATATTCGACTTTTCGGTCCTTGGGATTGTAATATGTGCCGAAACCCTCGCGGGCAAAGAGTATCATAATCTGGTCCAATTTGCCGCAGGGTGAGCCGATGTAATCGTTTTCGACGGCCTGCGCCAAATCGACTATCTTTAGCTTGTCCGGCTCTTCTATACCATTGGCATCGAGGATTGATAATATGAGATTCAAGGTCAGCGACGCTGAACGGCTCATCCCGCCGCCCGGTATATTGCCGTAGATTACGCCTTCAATTCCTCGCTTTAGATTGTAGCCGGCATGCCGCAGAACAAAATCGACGCCGTAAGCGAATCGCCCCCAGGTATGTGCTATCTGGTGCGATTTCGGTTCCGGAACGCTGCCCGACTCAAATTCTATGACACCGTCATTGGGGAAATTATCACTGTAAAGACGTATTCGAGGGGTATCCGCGGGCTTATACGCCATCCAGATAAAACGGTCAGTGCCCACGCCGAAAAGTTCGGTGCCGTTATAATCGCCGTGTTCGACGCCGAGACAAAACCGCGACGAGGTCCTTCTGATTTTGCCGCCTTTTATACCGATTCTGTGCTGTCCGGCTAATTGCAGGAGCTTTTGGACTGCTTGTTTATCTTGCGTCGTCGGCATTTCGCGGCTTATCAGAATTTAATTCGCAGGCCTTTTTCTTTGGATTGTTCGAGGAACGCTTTGAGGTCTTTAATGACCAGCTCGAGCTGACGGCTGTCTTCGAGTAATTGTTCATACAGCCGGCCGTCGTTGACTAATTTTCCCGCTGTGCCGTCGCCGTTGTTTATCTTGTCGATGATGCTCTGCAGGTGGTCCATTACTTCTCCTAACTTGTCGCTGGTGCTGACAAGAGAACTTGTAAGCTGTTCCATCCGAGCATCCGTATTTTGCAGAGTCGTCTTTCCTGCGGCAGCCGCCTCTTCGAGCCGCTTCAAGGTCTCGGTCGCCTGTTTCGAAACGTCTGCTATATTTGCTATCGCCGCCTTGATATTGGCCTTGTTTTCAGAGTCGCCGGCAATCTCGTTGGCGTTATCTACAAATTTATTGATTCCGGTAATAAGATCATCCATTTTTCTCTGGCTTTCTTCCGGGAAAAACTCGCTTGTTATGCCGGTGGAGCCCTGAACCAAGCTGCCTTCGCCGAGAAATTTTTGTTCCTTGCTGTATTCTTTTGGCGGAACTCTCATTTCGATATAACTTGAGCCAAGACCGCGGGTCATAAGTTTGACTTCCACGTCATAAGGGATGTTCTTGAACTGGTTATCTATATTGGCAAACACCAGCGTCTGATGATAAAATTGCTGGGTATCAAGGTCTCTCATAACTTCCGGAGGATTTACTCTGATGACCCTGCCTATCTGATAGCCGCAAAAACGCACGGGGGTGTCTTTCTGAACGCCGGGGGCGCTGGGGAACTGGATTTTAATCTCGTATGATTTGATTTCGCTTACGAGGATTGGCAGGTCGCCGAACTTGAAAATCATCCAGAAAAACGCAATGACCGCTATAACGACAAATACGCCGACAATCATACTGCGTCTTCGCTGCATTGTTTCATAATCACTCATTTATTGGTTTTTCCCTTTTCTTTTTCGGTTCTGCCTTCAAAAAACGTCTCGCGTATCTCACGCAAGGGGTAGCCGTCCTTGTTTACGCGTCTTATAAGTTTAATACGTTCGACGGCATCCCGGTCAAACAGGCGTCTTCCGGTTTGCGTCATTTTCGTCGGTTCGAGCAATCCCACCATAAGGTAGTATTGCAGCATCTGGCGCGTAACGCCGGCCATTTTCGCAGCCGCACCTATCGGCATTAAACCCTTTTTTGGCTTCATTGGTTGCCCTTGAACAATTATCGGCACCGACAGGTCTTAGGATTATAAATTAACTGCGTTGTCCTGC
The DNA here is from genome assembly GCA_964387385.1 of uncultured Pirellulales bacterium. GTDB lineage: Bacteria > Planctomycetota > Phycisphaerae > Sedimentisphaerales > Anaerobacaceae > Fen-1362. The sequence goes on along the minus strand of CAYLXJ010000369.1, from coordinate 621 downwards.
AACCTTTATTGTCAGATTAATCAGCGATTCGCGAACCCGCTCAAAAGTCAATTGTTTGGCATCAGCCGTCTTTTTATCAGGAGCCTGTCTGCCCGATTTATAGGACATCAAGGCCACATAATCAAAACCGGGAGGGATAAGATCCTTATTTTGCCTGAAGGCCTCCCTGAGCAGTCGTTTTAAACGGTTTCGGACGACCGCGTTTCCGCAGACCTTGCCTATTGAGATGCCCAGGCGTGGAAATCCGCACCTGTTTTCACATGCATAAATTACCAGAAGCTCATCCCTGACAGACAACCTGCGTGCCATTACTGCCCTGAACTGGCTGTTCGATACAAGCCGACTGGATTTAGAAAAATCAAATTTGCCCAATTTCTCACAACCGACGATTCTATTATTTTATACCGCCTGCAGCGCAAACTTGCTGTCGGCCTGGTGCTGTTTTTCGAGGACCATCGCGCTGATTCGTCGCTTAACGGCCTCGGTCTCAAGCATTCCCACGTATTCTTCCTTATCTCGCGAAGCGATAACCGGTGCGCATTCGACACCGTACCGGACCATTTCGTCGAGGGCCTGCGACAATCTCGCTTCGGGTGTAACTTTCACTGCTGCCGGCTCAAC
>CAYLXJ010000368.1:0-2546 GCA_964387385.1 uncultured Pirellulales bacterium | reverse complement strand
TGCCACAATTCACGCCGGCTACAACTGGTCCCCTCGCTCCTGGGGCGTCGAAGAAGAAAAAACCGGCTTCCAAAGCGTTCCCACCAAATGGCATCCCCATTTGTGGGGCTGGCCCGACTTTAAAAAGCTGCCCGTAAAAAACAAATGTATCGCAGAATTTGTGAATGTATCATCGCTATCCTTTCCTGTAAGACGGCTCCTCGGAGAAAACAATTACGCAAAACCTTTCGCCCGGCTCATCAAAAGCCGCATCAGGAAAAAATTTCCCAAAGGCAGTTTGTTCAGCAAGCTATTCCCTCATCACAAATGGTTTATCGACGGCCGAGGATTATATACACGTTTTAATTTATCTGTCCCGGAAATCCTCAGAACGCCCGGCTTCTTTGCACAAGTTTTAAGGCCTCTCGCCGCAATACTTGAACAAATTGCACGCGAATTAACCGAAACCTTTACGACAATAGATTGCAGACAAATCGACCGCATCCTCGCCGAAATCCGAAAGGGCGTTTCCAAGAACTTGAAATTACTAAGAACGACTCCTTTTATGCGGGATGAAAAATATATCAGAAAGGTTTTTAAGCAGCGTGATTATCCACCTGAATTGCTCGACGCGCTGTGGCAGCCCGTCCGAAACAGATGCCGCGAAACAGGCAATCCGGCAAACTGGTGGCGAAAGGGCTTCGCGTACGCCCTTATTTTTTACGGTCCTGCCAAAACTCGTCGGGGCCAATTGCGAATAACTCCCGGTGTTTTTATCGGCCCCGGCGGAATAGTCGAGGCCGAAGGAATCATCATTGCTCGCCGCGAACATAAACAATTCTCCTACGCTCAAATCCGCCAAAAAAGCAAAGACCTCCAGAATCTCGCCAAAGCACTCGCGAAAACAAAAAAATCGTTAAAATCCTGAAATCCGCAAAAATTATTTTCGCAAATCAGAAAAAATTTTTGCCAGGCCGATTATTAAAGTTCTCTTTTCGTCCTGACGAATCCCCTTTTTCAGTGTAGATAACGCTTTTTTAAGGTTTGTCCGGTGCCGTTTTGCGAACATTAACGCAGAATTAACCGTCGTTTATCCGCGATATGTTATAATTTAATGTAGTCCATACTTCAGGCCGATATAGCACAAATGCAAGTCAGTTCAGTAGATAAGATTTGCTTTTGTAATCCGGCACACGCGAGTGTGGGGGTGATTTTTAATAACGATGACTGGATGTCATTAGTGCAAAAAATAATCAAAATCACTGCTTTGGGGATTGTTGTTTCAGGGTTGGTCATTTTAGCCGGTTGCTCCGCAGGCGGTCCAAGACCTCGTGTCGGCAGCTATCCTGCTTCATCTCTACCCACTAGCTTTCTCGATATAAACTCCCTCGGCAGTCATAATTACGGCATCGGCTTCGGTGAAAATAACGGACTTGTCTATACCGCCAAGGGCGGACATATCGACATCGCTCACCTGCGAATCGCCGCCGACAACACAAGGTCCCTATATAACGACATCCGAGGCCATCTTCTCAATAATGACTCAGAATTTACATTCAAGCTCAATGTCGAACCCTCAAGCTATTACGTCAACGTCGAATATCCCGAATACTGGAAAACCATACCTGACAAATACAGGGAAAAAATCGCCGACAAATTGGCGCTTGAAATGAGCCAGTATTTTGCCTACACGATGACCACCTGGCACGAGGTCCTGACATGGTTCGGCTACAAGTGCCTGTTCTTCCTGCCCGAATTCGCCTCCGCCTTCTCCTGGGAGGATATTTACTCAAACCTCTTAGGCACACGCCTCGGCGCTGAGGCCGTCTCCGCTAAAGGCGAGACCTCGCCAAAAGGCGGGGAGGATAAAACAAACGACTACAATAAGGCAATGACAATTCTGCTTAAAGATGAGCTTATAGATTTACAGATTCAATCCGCTTCCACTGCAAGACAGGCCGCACATCAAATGGTCAATAAGGCAATGCGCATCGACCGAAGAAAAAACACCGATATCGGCCTATATGACGGCTTCGTAACGCCCTCGTTGGCACCCGGCGTGTGCTTCGACGCCGCGCCGAAACCGCTCCCTGTCCCGACACTCGACGACGTAAGTAAATACGGTTTCGAGGTCTCCCTCGAAATTCATCCCCGGGAATTCAAAAGCGGCAAAATCCTTAAAATCATCTACCCCAAAGGCGGCCCCAACAAAGTCAAACCCGCAGACCACCTCCCCATTGTTATGAACTACATCGAAAAAGACGCCATCCAACGCGGCTACACCATCGTCCCCTCCTTTAAACCCGCAACACTCGTATCCGCCAGGTAAGACCATTTTTATCTCCGGGTTTTTTCTATTATTTGTTCAACGCTGAACGTTTATTATCGGACATCGGAAACCTACCTGCTGCAGGCGTGATTTTTCCTCAACTGCCAAAATTAAGCTTTTTTCCCGCCCACTTTCGGCATTTTCCCTAATGCTTCCTTAAAATTCCCGTTGCATAAATTATTAAAAATTGATATAATAACCTCGTCTACTTATCAGGATGGAAGCGACTTTTATTAGT
>CAYLXJ010000367.1:0-2550 GCA_964387385.1 uncultured Pirellulales bacterium | reverse complement strand
GGGATGGGGCCGAAGGGAGTCAAGGCGGTTTACGAAAACCTAAAAGTTAAAACAATAGCGGATTTGAAGAAGGCAATTGAAAGCGGGGAACTGGCGGAGCTGACGGGATTTGGGGAAAAGAAAGCGGCGATTATCGCGCACGGGATTGAGTTTTTAGAAAAATCGACGGGCAGGATTCGGCTTGACCAGGCGTTCGAGGCGGCAAATAATGTAATGGAATTTTTGAAGGATTTGCCGGGCGTGGGGAAGATTCAATACGCGGGGTCGCTAAGAAGATGCGCGGAGACGATAGGGGACGTTGATATTCTGGTAACCGGTAAGGATGGGAAAAAAATCATCGACGCATTTGCAAAGGCCGATTTTGTGCAGGAAGTTATGGGGGCGGGGGAAACGAAGGGCTCGGCTATGATGAAGACGAGCACTGCCTTGGTGCACGTCGATGTGCGGGTCGTCGAGGACAAAAGTTTCGGTTCAGCGTTACAGTATTTCACCGGTTCGAAGGCGCATAACGTGCGATTGCGCGAAATGGCAGTAAAGGCAAGGATGAAATTGAATGAGTATGGATTATTTCGCAGGAATAAAATGATAGCGGGAAAAACCGAGCAGGAGATTTATAAGAAATTAGGGCTTGATTACATCGAGCCGATATTGCGCGAGGACAGGGGCGAGGTCGAGGCGGCCTTGAAACACAAGCTGCCTGAATTAGTGCGATTAGAAGATATTCTCGGCGATTTGCATATGCACACAAACGCTTCGGACGGTTCGTGCGATATAAGCGAAATGGTCGAGGCGGCGAGAGCCCGGGGATATAAATACGTTTGTATTACCGACCACACGGTTTCACAGCCGATTGCTCACGGTCTGGAACCAGCGAGAATGATTAAACACATCGAGAAAATTAGCAAAATAAATGAGCAGTTCAAGGACATAGAGGTTTTTGCCGGCGCTGAGGTCGATATACTGGCTGACGGCAGGATGGATTATGATAATAAATTGTTAGCTGAGATGGATTACGTTATCGGCTCGATACATTCGGGATTGACCGGCCCGAGGGAAAAGGTAACGATGCGGACGCTCAAGGCGATGGACAACCCCTACGTTCACTGTATTGGGCACCCGACGGGGCGATTGATTGGCGAGCGTGAACCGATGGATTTGGATATCGTAGCAGTAATAAAGCACGCTGCTGAAACGGGAACTGCGCTGGAGGTCAACGCAAGCCCGTATCGTTTGGACTTGAAGGACGTACACGTCAAAATGGCGATTGAGGAGGGGGTGAAATTAGTAATCGGGACTGATTCGCATAACCAGAAGCAGCTTGCATACATCGGTTGCGGGGTGGCGACGGCAGGCCGCGGCTGGGCGACGAAGGCGGACGTGATTAATACGATGCCTCTGGCGAAATTGAAAACTTGGCTGGCTGTTAAAAGAAAAAGTTGATTTGCAGGATGACGTGTCAGTCAAGTCGGATGCCTTTTTGCTGTCCGGCTTCGTCCCGATAAACTACATCGGGACTACGCCGTGACAAGACAAGATTCAACTAATCCAATCTTATCCCCTTCTGCTGGAGCCATTCCTTCAGGTCGCCCATTTCGGTGTCGAAGACCTGATTATCGTAGTCGGCCTCAAGCTCGCTGACTTTCTGAGCAAGCTCCGGCTGGCTGTTTACGATGTCGGTGAGTTTCTTCTCGAATTCATCGCCCATTTCGCGTAAATAGTCGATATTAATCTGCAAGTCCAGAAGACGTGATATGAACCTTACAGCCGCCTCGATACTCCTCGGATTATATCCCTGCACATACGCTGGAATCTCAGCCACTATATTGAGCATGCCTATGCCTTCTTTCGGCGCTCGCGACGTCAGGTAAGTAGTAATGCTCGCTGGACCTTCATAATTTGAAAATCGCAGGCCGGTTTGCGGCAGAATTTGTTTTATGCTTTCATCGGATACGGAGAAAGTCAATCTCGGCTCGCGCGTATGCGGCGTGAGGCCGGCAACGCTGCCGATAAAATAAATCTGGCTGATGTTTAAATTATGGCACAGAGAGAAAAGGCAGTCGGCGTATTCTTCCCACGCGAGGTTCGGCTCTCTGCCTTTGAAAAGCACAAGGTCGTGTTTTTCGCTGCAGTTGAGCGTATTGGTCGGCAGGTCAAATTGCTCGATGAGGCCGTCTTTCATTTTCGTGTGAGGACGCAATATCGCTGACAGTTCCATCGGCGCGGGGAAACTATAAAGATAAAATCCCTCCGGCTCGATATGTGCGAATGGCTCAGCGCCGAGCTGTTTACGGACGTATTTTATCGTGCCGGTCGAGACCTCGCCGCCGTCCATCCAGCCGGAAAGCCCCATCACTAATCGCGGCTTATTCAGCACCGGCTGCCGCTCAATTTTCAGTTTCTCCGTTTTCATTTTATATCCGTCTTTATATCATTTTTACGATTTTTAATCCAGCCCGTTTTATTGGTTTACGATTCCAACTGATTCGATACGAAATAAAAGGCCGGCTTTTTAAAAGCCGGCCTCTGTCGGGTCTTGATTTATTTTATCAC
>CAYLXJ010000366.1:0-2557 GCA_964387385.1 uncultured Pirellulales bacterium | reverse complement strand
TTTTGCAAAATCAAGCTGATTCGCGTCAACCAGTGCACAGACAAGCAACGAAGCAACATCCGGCAAATTGGGTTCCAATGAATACGCTTTGTTCGCCCAGTCGAGCGCCTTGTCAGAATCGGGTCTGACGAAACTATAATACCAGGCGAGCGTTTTGGCGTCGGCCTTTGACTCGGCTATCGCCTTTTGCTCGGCGGATTTGAGGGTATTAACTGCCGACTCGTTATCGCCTGCTTTGGCGGCGGCCTTTGCGGCGATTGATTCTATCTGAAGGTCAAACCGGCCCTGCTGACGAAACGCCTCCGCCAATTGCTGACACCTCGTCTGCGCCCTCGGCGTGTTGTAGCAGGAAACCATCCACTCCTGCCAAACCGCTATGGGAAGCTGTCTGTCAGGAAACAGATAATTAAACAAGTCCGAACAATACTGATAGCCCCCGACGGCAACATCGTAAAGCTGGACCCTTTGGGCATACTGAGCAAAGGTAATCGCGATATCGATATCGATGGGATTCTCCCGCAGCTTGAGGCGCAGATACTCGATATTCGACACAGGACTAATCTGGCCTGGCACAAGTTCGGCAAGCTTCTCGAACGCCAGTTGATTATACCGGTTGCGGGCGTAAGCCATCGCAAAGACCCTCGCTGCGTTGGGATCGTCTGCCTTCTCGGCATAAAGCAGACCAAGCTCGGTTGCCAAATCAGAAACAATGACAGGATTGGAATCGCCGAGGTCGCGTAAGATGCGGGAAAGCATAATCTCCCGCTGCCTGCGCGTATCGAGCTGCTCAAGGAGATATCTGACGGCGTTTTTAACAACCAGTCGGTCGGCGTTTTTATCGACGTATTTAATCAGCGTATAATAAAGCAATTTCAAATGCCTCGGCGGGCCGGGATGCGAGAGAACCCTTAGCAAATCAGCTAATGTGACGTCTGCACTCGCGTCAAGCTCGCTGGCAGCCCTGAACAGTATGGCGGCCTGCTCAATCTGGGTGTTTGTAGCGTCTTCGCGAAGGGATATTTCACGGGCCGTTTCATAAAACAATTGACTTACAGAAGGTGAAAAAAGTTTTTCGGGTTCGGGCAGAAAAACCCTCGTGGGGGGCGGCTGATAGGTCACGGCGTTTGTGTCCGGCCCGAACTGATAGGCAGATGAACCTTGAGCCGGCGAACGCGGTTCGACCGACAGACCGGTTGCGCATAACACAACGGTTAACAACAAAATTGACCCAATCCTTCTGTGAAGCATTAGCACCTTTAGTCCTCACCCAGAACAATTAACGACGCAATAACGATATTTCGGGTATTTCAAACCTGCCCTTTAGCCGCTGCCGACTTCTAACTTCAAGCATATAAACCGTTTGCGTAAATAATACCGGCAATTCGCAATTATACGGTCTGCCGCGAGACAGGTGCGATTTTAGAAGGTTTCAGGGAAATATTATGGGGCTTAAGCGGTTGGCTTTTCAACTTCGGGAAGCTTCCTGCCCGTAAGCAGCGACATTTCGGGAATTTTCAGCAGTATTGCGGTAAGAATAAAGACAGCCGCACATACAGGGATAACCACAGCCAGCTTGAGTAATTCGTGCTTTTGCCGCAAAAACCAATAAATGGTTATCGCGACTGTAGTCATAAGCGCGCAGGCAATTGCTGTTTTTAGGGCGGTTTTTGTGAAACCCTCATGGACGGAATGGCCGAGGCGTTTGCGAAGCAGAATAGCCAAGATTGATATTTGCAGATATGAGCAAAGGGCGGTTGATGCGGCCAGACCTCCCGTACCGAGAAACCATACGAGTGTGATATTCAAAAAAAAGTTGACTACAACCGCCAGCATACCCGTTCGCACAGCCGGGACTGGGTCCTGAAGGGAATGAAACGCCCTAACCATCACGTGCTGAAGGAAATAGCCCGTTATACCGAGCGAATAAAAAATCAGCGGCCAGACAACTCCCGGCACGTCGTCTGCGCGAAAGTTGCCGTGACGAAGCCAGACGGAAATGAACGGTTTGGCGACTAAAATCAATCCGATTGTGCTGGGCAGAGCTATAAAAACCGCACTGCGAACGCCCAGCGAGATTGTTTTGCACAGCTGGTCATAATTTTTTTTCGCCGCATGGATACTCATCACCGGAAAAAGAGCGGTCGCCAGCGATATGCCGAAAATACCCAAAGGAAGCTGGTAAAGATGCTGCGCATAACCAAGATATGAAACCGAGCCGCGCCAGAGAGGATATTTAATTTGATGGCCTAAAAGCGTAAAAAAATCGCCCTTCTGCGGAGAACCGGAAAGAACCCAGGCGACCACGTCGTCAACCAAGGTGTTAATCTGCGTAACAGCCAGACCTATTATCATAGGCCCCATCAGTCGCAGGATACGCCTGAACGGTTCCGCTCGAACGTCCCAGGCAGGCCGCAGCGACAGACCGCTTGCAGCAAAAGGCGGTATTTGAACGCCGAATTCAAAAAAGCCGGCGATAATGACCGCGACAGCGACAACGAAAACCTGTTTTACCGCCGGCTGGCTGAAACTCTCGATTACCTGTGAGGCCTTGCCCGCC
>CAYLXJ010000365.1:0-2560 GCA_964387385.1 uncultured Pirellulales bacterium | reverse complement strand
CTGTTGTTCTGTCTGGCCGGCATCATTAGGTTCAGCAGCCGTCGATTGCGGTTCTTTCTTACAGCCGGCTATAGTAGCCAGCAGGACCAGGCCAATCAAAACAATGATTTTTATTTTGTTTAGAGTCATTTTGAGAATCCCTAAGTTTTTACTTATTATACGCGCAATCGGCTGATTATGAAGCAAAAATTTACACCTCGACTCCCTTTTTCAGGCGTAAAATGGGTTTTGACGCCCATAAATTCGATTGTTATAATCCCTGTGTTTCCCAGATACCACATCAGTTTAATAGTAACTTCAATTAAGGAGTTGAAAGATGAATGGCATTGGTAAAGGACTTACAGTCATTTCATTGGCACTTATTTTTTCGGGTATTTTGTCAGCCGACGTGCGCCTGCCCTCGGTCATTGGCGATAATATGGTTTTGCAGGAGGGGGTTGAAGTGCCGATTTGGGGCTGGGCCGATCCCGGCGAGAAGATCGTCGTAAAATTCGGTAATAATAGCGCCGCCTGCGAGAGTATTGCGGATCTCAACGGCAAATGGTCGGTAAAAATCGAGCCGGGTAAGGCAGGCGGGCCTTACGATATGACTATCGAAGGCAAAAATACCGTATCCCTGAAAAACATCCTCGTAGGCGAGGTTTGGATCTGCTCTGGACAGTCGAATATGGAATTCCCTCTTAACCGTGCGGTTAATGCGGGACAGGAGGTTAATCAGGCCGACTTTCCGGAGATTCGCCTGTTTACCGTCGGCAAAAAGGTTTCGTATGAGCCGATGAAAAACTGCAAAGGCCAGTGGATGCAGTGCAATCCCAAAACGGCAAAGGACTTTTCGGCGGTCGCTTATTTTTTCGGCAGAGAATTACACAAACAGCTAAACGTGCCGGTTGGTCTGATTAACGCTTCGTGGGGCGGAACGCCCGCGGAATCCTGGATGAGCAAGGAATATCTCGAGGATGACGCCAATTTTGTGCCGATTCTTAAGCGCTACGAGGAGACCTCAGCCAATTATCCCGAATTATATAAAAAGTATCTTGAGGCAAGAGACCGTTATAGAAGACACGCTGAAGAAATGAAGGCGCAGGGTAAAGCATTGCCGCAGGAGCCGCAATCGCCCATAGGCCCAAACCACCCTTACTCACCAACCGGGCTTTATAATGGTATGATTATGCCTATCGCTCCTTACGGCATCCGCGGGGCGATATGGTATCAAGGCGAATCGAATGCCGGTCGTGCGTATCAGTATCGCACGCTTTTCCCCGCGATGATTAAAAACTGGCGGCAAACGTGGGATCGGGGCGATTTCCCATTTTTATACGTTCAGTTGGCTAACTGGAGGGCGACGAGGTCTGAGCCGGTCGCAAGCGACTGGGCGGAATTGCGCGAGGCGCAGTTAATGACGCTTTCGACGCCCAATACGGGAATGGCCGTAATAATAGATATCGGCGAGGCCAATGATATTCACCCCACAAACAAGCAGGATGTAGGCAAACGGCTGGCGTTATGGGCTTTGGCAAAGACCTACGGCAAGCAACTCGAATACAGCGGTCCCTTATACCAGCTTATGGAAGTCAAGGGTAATCAAGCGATTCTGCACTTCGAACATACAGCTGGCGGCCTTGTCGCTAAAGATGGAGAACAATTGAAAGGTTTTGCCATAGCGGGCGCTGATAAGAAATTTGTCTGGGCGGACGCGAAAATTGAAGGCAATAAGGTAATCGTAAGTTCGGACAAGGTCGCTGAACCGGTTGCAGTTCGTTATGCCTGGGCGGATAATCCTGTATGCAACCTGTATAACAAAGCCGGCCTGCCCGCTTCGCCTTTCAGGACCGACGACTGGCCCGGACTTACCGACAAGAACAGATGATTTAGTGCCTCAGGTATCGCAGCCAGATGTAGAGTGTGGATATGACCAGCGACTGGAGCATAAAGAAAAAGCCGTATTTGGTGAAGTGAAGAAAACTGAGGGGGTAGCCGTTTTTCTCGCTAATGCGGGCGGAAATGATGTTGGCTGATGCGCCAATAAGTGTGCCGTTGCCGCCCAGACACGCTCCTAAGGCGAGCGACCACCACAATGGTTGTGCTACCTGAAGCTGGATTTGCTGAGTGTTGGTAATTCCCATCGATAACGCAATAGGTGGAAAGAGCATTTTCAAAAGCGGGACCATTGTAATGACAAATGGGATGTTGTCGAGAAAAGCCGAAAGAATAGCACTTCCCCATAAGAGAATCAGGCAGGTAGCAGCGAGGTTATTACGAGATAGTTTCAGCATACTGTCCGCCAAAAATGCGATTACACCGTTATGCTGGAGGGCAGCCGTCATCATAAAAAGCCCTATAAAGAAAAATATCACGCCCCACTCGACCTGCATCAGGGCCTCGTTGCTTTCTGCCCTGCAAATCAAAAGAAGCATCATCCCGCCCGCCAGGGCTATTATGCCCGCCTCAAGGTGCAGATAGGTATGAAAGAAAAAGCCGAGTGTCATACAGCCCAGGACGATAAGCGCCTTTCTCATAGTGGCCGGGTCAACAATGGCCAGGCGCGGAATCGAGTCGGCCA
>CAYLXJ010000364.1:0-2562 GCA_964387385.1 uncultured Pirellulales bacterium | reverse complement strand
ATTTTCCTGCAGCTTCAGAAAATGATGCCTACTTCGTTTAAGCAACATTCAGAATCCGTTCTCTCTGAAGAGCAAGCCGCGGAACGCCTGGCCTATACCGGCTTTGAACGCCATTACTGTCTTGATAACATCTACCAGACGATGCTGGGCCGGCCTCCTTTTATTAATCAGCTCTATCATGAAGCGACTATTGCAAAAATCGTACAGCAGATGCAGGAACTTAGAGAACAAAATGAATCGGCCGATCTGAATGATACCGTGTCGCTGCTGGAAGCGGCGACCCGGAAAAACCCCGACGACTGGCGTATGCACTGGCAATATGCCTTGATATTGAGCGAAGGGTTCAAAAATCATCGAGCCGAAGAAGTTCAATTAAAAAAAGTGATTCAACTGTGCCCATATGATCCTGCCTATCTTGCTCTCGGGAGAAATCTCAACCAGCAGGGCAGGACGCAAGAAGCCAAACAAGTACTATACCAGTTGTTGGAAATTAAATCCAATTCAGGACAAGCCCACTTTGAGTTAGCAAACATAGCCCTAAAGCAAAAAGACAACAAGGCGGCCATCAAGCATCTTACTCAGGAGATTAGGATAGAGCCGACTGCTTCCATTCAACCCTATGGATTTCTGGCTGATACGTACGAAAAGTCCGGTAATCCCAGAAAGGCCATTCAAACGCTCTATGATGCCATAGAGATATTCCCTGAAAAACAAACTTCTCAGGCACACTCCTATCTGGGGTATTTGCTGTACACCCAGGGAAAATATAAAAAGGCACTCAAAGAAATGGAGACAGCATTGAAAATCAATCCCGATTGCGCTAATCAGGAAGTATTTCAAAAATACTATGAACTCCTGAAAGCGAAATTGGATAATTGAAAATGGTGCTGCGAATTCATCGGCGAATATTGCATATAGTTAATATGCCCGGGCAAGCCAGCAAAGGCGAAGACGGGTAAAGGAAAGGCGATAAAGCCGGCGGAAGAAATGAAAATCAGCAGATTATCGGCCTTCAAGCCAATATTGAACGAATGCTGCAATATCGTTAATGTTGACATTGCCGTCACAAGTAAGGTCTGCCTGGCTGCACCATTTATTATAGATTTGGCAATCATCATTGAGCCAGTGCTCTGCTATTTTTGTAAAATCAAACAGGTTGACATTTGTATCATTATCAATATCGCCCGGCTGATCGCTGATTTCTGTCATAAACATAAAGTTCTTGATAACTATTTCGGACTCCAGTCCGTCACTCGGGGCAAGGCCGTTAATCAGCCATAAGTTTATTCTGGCATTTTCTCCTCCCGGAGGCGGATTATCAGGACCGGCATAGAACCAATCCTCGATTAGTTTTTCAGGAAGCGGCGCCAGTTCGAAATCCCCGTGATAACTCTTAAAATAGATGCCGTCCGGCCGCCAGGTCATAACGTGGGTCGTGGTAGCGCCCTGGCCGGCATCGTCAAAATCAAATCGGTGTATATTGCCCGGCGTGTCCCACGGCTGTATCACATATTGGCCGATGTCATTGGACGGATTCTGCCAGCGGCTGAATTCAAAATCAATTTCGCGATAATTATACTGCGGTGCGTATGTATCCCAGGTAAATAAACCAAGAACAACATTTCTATCCAGCAAATCGACTCTGCTGTCGATGGTAAACACATACGTGCCATATCCAAAGGACTCGTCTGAAATTACTTCGCTGCAGTACCATAAACCGCCCTGATGAGTGATCTTAAGGCGGAGGAATCCGTTGGCATCTACCCATACATTGTTCATACTGTCAGAAAAGTAGTTTGGCCCGGGTCCCTCGAAACCTGTTTTTACGGCCCAGTTATGATTTGAAAACCGGATTGCCCGGTCAGTTTGCCTCCGCGGAATCTCCTCATAGACAAAGTCATACAGGTTCGCCGGAAGCAATTGTTCGCCTGCCATCTCCCACGATTGTTGATATGAACCTTCAGGTATTAGAAAAGCGATTATCTTCGTTGCATAAGTATCGCCCGGTATGGATGTGGTTATATTGCATGTCCAGCTGCCGTTAGAATCAATCGGAGTCGTGGGGTTTGCCCATGTAGGTTTGTTCCACCAGCCCCCGACATAGATATACACCAGCACTTCGTAATCATCATAAGCTGCTCCGGTTACCTGCCCGCTGAGATTGCCCGTCGTTCCATAAGGCGGCACGTAGGTAAAGTAGATATCAGGCGTATCACAAAAGGCCGGAACGCAAAACAGGATGCCCCAGAAAAACGCCGATATAAGTAAAGACAACCTGAAGAAAGCATTTCTGTGCATGTTCGAAAACATCACAAATGCTCCATTTTTAATTAATCACGTCTCTTAAATGTTCTGGCCCCAGTTCGAAGCCAATACGGCAAAGTCCGCGAGGTCCACCATCCCGTCCCCGCCAAGCGGTTCAATATCCGCTGATACGCCGCTGCTGAGCCATTCGTCTGACATCCAGTAAATATCAACTGTGTCCACGGTTCCGTCAACATTCAAATCGCCGCGAATGCCGAGAGAAATTTCAAGGTCAACCGGACTGCCTGCCGGGGCCGA
>CAYLXJ010000363.1:0-2566 GCA_964387385.1 uncultured Pirellulales bacterium | reverse complement strand
CAAAAACATCTTCAGCAACGGCCTGCCGCCTTTTCTGGAGCCGTTATTGTTCCTCGCGGGCGTGGGGCTTGGCTTGGGCAAATACATAACCGAATCGGTAGATGGCCTTGCCTATATCCAGTTTTTAGGAACGGGGCTTCTCGTTACAACCGCGATGTTTACCGCCTCTTTCGAGTGCTCATTCGGCACGTTTATCCGCCTCGAATTTGAAAAGGTTTATGATGGTATGTTGGCTGCGCCTCTTACAGCCAATAACCTGATTATCGGTGAAATGATTTGGGCGGGAACAAAGGGGTTTTTCTTCTCATTTGCGGTCCTGTGCATACTTTCTATATTCGGGATTGTATCGCTGCCGAAGTGTATCTTAGCGCCTTTTGTCGGTTTTCTGACGGGCCTTATGTTCTCAACTCTGGCGCTTTTTGTTACGTCATTTGTCAGGACGATTAACCACTTCAATTTTTTCTTCACCGGCTTTATTTCGCCGATGTTCTTTTTTTCGGGCGTGGTCTTTCCCGTCTCGAACCTGCCCGCCTATATCAGGCCCGCCGCCGAAATCGTCCCCTTGACGCATTCGGTCCACCTCGTCCGCGCCGTCTGCACTCACCAGTATCCGACCCGCCTCGCTTTCGACCTGCTTTACATCATCGCATTTACGTTAGTTGTCGGCTTTTTGGCCGTCAAACGCCTCAAAAAACGCCTCGTTTTTTGAGTTTTATTCTTTCAACGCGACGGCTCGTTCGGCGTCTAAAATCTTTACCTCCACATTAGTCGTCGAGTGGCAGTTGACAATCGAACCGTTGGGGCTGTCGCCGACAAGGGCGCCGAGATTGTAGGAATACTCGCCGCTGGAGACGCTGCCCGTCGCGAAGCAGTCCCTGATGGCGCCGCTGTTGGATCCGACGAGGCCGCCGAGCCACATCGATGTGTTTCCTCCCGTAACGGTTCCCGACGCCTTGCAATTCTGGATTACGCCGATGTTTCCGCCCACAAGCCCGCCGATATTGCTCGAATATGAGCCGCTTCTGACGTCGCAAATCGAGGAGCTTTCAATGATTCTACTCAGACAGTTATCACCGACAAGACCGCCTATTGAGTCGGAATTGTCCCGGCTTGCGACCTTGCCCGTTACGGAACAGTTTTTAACGCTGGCTTTGTGGCTGCATCCGGCCAGTCCGCCGACGTAAGATGAGCCGTTTCCGCCGTTGATGCTTACGTTTTTCAGCTCAAGATTTTTGACCCGCCCGCCTGATATTTGTCCGAAGAGACCCAGATAATCGTTGCCTTTTCCGCAGGCGTTGATTGTCATATTTGAGATTTTATATCCCGCGCCGTCGAAAACGCCCGTGAATGACACGCCGTCAAATTTGCAGCCGGAACTATTTGTATCAGGCGAGATTAATGCGGTGAGAAAAAATTGTCCGCCGGGCAGATTAGGGTTCAGGTCAATATCCGCTGCAAGTATGAAGTGCGCATCGTAGTCGTTTGAGTCCGCGGCCAGTTCCAAAAGGTCATCGGCGCAGGCGATTCTATACGGGTCGATTCGGCTGCCTGAGCCGCCGCTGTATTTGTCGGACTTGCAGCCCGTCAGCAGCATCATCGATGCCGAAAAAATTAAAATAAGTCCCGTATCACGCCGTTTGGGTGCTTGCATTACGACCTTCCTCTATATGTTTCTTTGTATCTTCTCCGATTATTGTATTTCGGCTCGTTTACTGGACTGCTGAATCAATTTCCCTTATGAAAACATTTTGCCGCAGAATTTTGGCCTAAATATAGGACCTTAAGAGCAGTTCTACTGGCCAAGCGTCGCCAGGACGCTCATCGCGTTGAAAAGGGAGTGGATAAAAATCGGCCGATATAGCGAGCCGCTTTTCTCGTATGAATAGCCCAGGCACAGGGATAGCGCGAATAAGGCAAGCCAG
This sequence comes from uncultured Pirellulales bacterium, assembly GCA_964387385.1. Lineage (GTDB taxonomy): Bacteria > Planctomycetota > Phycisphaerae > Sedimentisphaerales > Anaerobacaceae > Fen-1362. The sequence goes on along the minus strand of CAYLXJ010000363.1, from coordinate 644 downwards.
TGTTCGGGGTTCGCGTGAAAAGCGATAAAAATGAGCGATGCAAAGAATATCGCAAGCCACGGCCTGATAAGATATGACCGCAAAAGCGTCTGGAACAATCCCCGAAAAAGCACCTCCTCCGCAAAAGGCACAACCACAATTGCAGCAAACATAATCAAAGCCCTTAGCTGCCTCTGCGGATACATCAGGATTTCATTCAATTCCTCGTGACGCGGTATCTGATAATCGGGGCCGACGAAAAATTTGCCCGCAAGAGCCGCCAGGATAATCGAGGCAAGAACAACAGGCATAATCGCGAGCAGGTTCAGCAGGGCGGCCCACAAATCGCGGGCGACCGTTTTAGGATTCAGCCCTAATCCTTTTAATCCGCGGGCATAGTGAATTTTTGCCAAACATAAGCCCATTACAATCACAGGCACTGCCCCGAGGCACCACATAAGATTATTGGCGAAAGCGTTCTTCCAGCCCGCCAGCTCAGGGCAAACATTTTCTTTTATCAAATTAAGCAGCCAAATCGTCAAGAACCAGAAAACCGGCGGAATAAAAGCAAGATAAAAGGGCATATCAATTCTGCGAGGCCTGGACTTGATTAACGATTTTTTTCCCAGGGATGTTCTTAGAAGCCAAACCGCCAGCAGAATCAA
>CAYLXJ010000362.1:0-2570 GCA_964387385.1 uncultured Pirellulales bacterium | reverse complement strand
AGGGCCGGCAGTTGTTTTATAGGACATAGTAACGTAAAAAATGCGATTGTCCGAGACGACTTGATAATAGCCGCCATTTTTAAGCAGTGTGAAACCCAGCGGTGGTTCAGGGGCGAATGCGCTGGTAGAGGCGGTTATGACGCCGATGCCTGCGCTATCTGAATCGTTTATGGGATTATAGGGGCTGTCTGCGCCGCCCTGTCCTTTCCAGCTTTCGCAAAGCATCATTGCGATACGGCCTGCGGTAATTTCGACGTCGGACCTGCGGATATCGAGCATTGAGAAATACCTGTAGCTTGATGTGCCGAGGACAGCGATGGATATTACGACTACAAAGACCATAATCTCGATGAGAGACGCCCCCGGCCTGTTGACGCATCTGCGGTTTAGCAGGGTATCGGTTACGAAAAGCTTGTTACGGAAGATTTTCATTATTTTTCCCAAATGATAATTTAGGCAAAGGCCGCAAAATCAGCGCTGCGACCAATCCCCTCCACCTTAAATTATTGCAAATAGCTGAGCAGAAGCAAAATTTCGCATAATTTCGAGGTTCAGGGGGCAAGATTAATGAACGGCAGGGGGCGGTATTATCGGATTAACGAGGATTTTATGAGAAATGCCTAAACAAGAAGCGGTTATTGAAGGTATATGTGGAATCGGTTATTTTCTCCAATGATTGAAATTTAGAAAGGAATCGGCCTTTTTAGGTAAAAACGTAAGGGGAGCGTCTTATACCTTTTTCGGGATAAGTTTGAAGAACAGCGAAAGCAGGAGTATAATAGTGAATTTGAGCATTTTCAGGATTGATTTAGAATGCGTGAATTTGACATAAAAGAACAGATACAAGACCAAAGCCATAAGACCAAAGGCAAAAAAGGTAAGGTTCAAGGCCTCGAACGCATACCATTTGTCGGGAATGAAGCAAAAGATTTGCTGCCGGAAAGACAACGGCTAAACGGTGTTGAAAAGGGGGATAAGAATAACGGGCCGGCGGCGGAAGTGAAAATCTGGCAGGATTTGCCGCTGCTTGCGAGCATAGACGGGCCGAAGGACTTAAAGGCACTAACGATAGCTCAATTAAGTCAATTGGCGGAGGAGATAAGACAGTTTATTCTGAGTGCGGTTAGTAAAACAGGGGGTCATCTGGCGAGCAATCTTGGGGCAGTTGAGATAACACTTGCGCTGCACTATGTGTTTGATTTTGAGCAGGACAAGCTATTATGGGACGTAGGACATCAGTGTTATGCTCATAAGATAATAACCGGCCGGAAAGAGGCGTTCAGACAGCTTAGGCAGGCGGGAGGTATTAGCGGATTTCCGAATCCCGAGGAAAGCCGATATGACCGGTTTGCCGTGGGGCACGCGGGCACTTCGATAGGAACTGCTATAGGATTGGCGCTTGGGGCGGAGAAACAGGGGACGGCTGAAAAAGTTGTCGCGCTTGTGGGAGACGCGAGCATTGTCAATGGAGCGAGTTTCGAGTCGCTGAATAATCTGGGACTGGTCAAGCGGCAGTTATTGATTGTGTTAAACGACAACTCGATGGCGATAGATGCCACGCAGGGTGCGGTAGCGAAATATCTTTCGAGGGTCAGGCTGAGCCAGACATACGAGGATTTGCGAAGGACGACGAATGACATTCTTGAACACGTGCCGTTCATCGGTAAGACGGTCGAGGAGGCGATAGCGAAAATCAAGAAGAGCATTCGAATGACGCTGCCGGGGAGTCAATTGTTCGAGAGCTTGAATATTCCCTATTTTGGGCCGGTGGACGGGCACGACATCGGGTCTTTGATAAAGCTGTTCGAGGCATTAAAGGGGCTTGACCATCCGGCAATACTGCACGTTTTGACGAAGAAGGGGATGGGTTTTCAGCCGGCAGACCTTAAACCGAGCAAGTATCATTCGACGGGACCGTTCAAGATAAACGGGGATTGTGCGGAGGCGGTATCGCACGGCGGCAGGAAAAGCTTTACGGAGGTTTTTGGAGAGGAACTGGCAAGGATAGCTGAAAAAGACAAGAAGGTAATCGCGATAACAAGCGCTATGTGCGACGGGACGGGCCTGATGGAATTTCGGGAGAGATTCGCTGACCGTTTTTATGACGTCGGTATAGCGGAAAGCGCGGCGGTTGAGATAGCGGCGGGACTGGCCGCAAGCGGAATGAAGCCGGTAGTTTGTATTTATTCGACTTTTCTGCAGAGGAGTTTCGACCAGATATTTCAGGAGGTTTCGCTGCAGAACCTGCCTGTTGTGTTCTGTATCGACAGGGCAGGGCTGGTTGGTGCGGACGGGCCTACGCATCACGGGCTTATGGACATAGGTTTTTTGCGGATGATGCCGAACCTTGTGCTTGCAGCACCGGCAGACGCGGCAGAAATAGGAGGGGTATTGGAATTTGCGGTTGGAGCAGGCAGGCCGGTGTGTATAAGGTATCCGAAAGATTATGCGGCTCAAGAGCGATTGTCGGATTCGAGCACAGAGGCGTTCATCTTGGGTAAAAGCAAGGGGCATGCCTGTTTCTTTTGTTTTTTCTTAGTGTTGCTCTGAAGTTTCACGTTGTGTGATGT
>CAYLXJ010000361.1:0-2572 GCA_964387385.1 uncultured Pirellulales bacterium | reverse complement strand
GGGATTGTATTGCACTAATCCTTGTGTTATAATCGAAATATAATAATAAATATATGTCTAAAGGCATTATTAAAACCCGGAAAAAACAGGGCAAACGAAGCGCGTCTAAGCTTGCTGCTGTCAGCTCAAAAAAGGCCTTCAGGTCTCACGACGAGGCCATTAAATACCTCTATAATCGCACTGATTATGAGCAGGAGAGGCATCTGCGCTACAACGTCGATACTTTCAACCTCAAGCGGATGGAAAAATTGCTCGCCCTGGTCGGCAATCCTCACAAAAAAATCGATACAGTTCATATAGCCGGCACAAAAGGTAAAGGCAGTACCGCCACAATGCTTTCAAGAATGCTCGAAGCCAACGGCTACAAGGTTGGACTTTATACGTCGCCTCATCTGGTTGATTTGCATGAGCGCATCAGGGTAAATTCTGAGATGATAAGCAGGTCGGCGATGTATGGGCTGCTGAATCGAGTGTATAAAGCGGTTGAGAAAGTGGCCAAGGAGAGCAAGCCGACATTTTTTGAGATAATGACGGCGCTGGCGTTTATGCATTTCGCGGACGTCAAGGTCGATATTTCAGTCATCGAGACGGGCCTCGGCGGAAGGTTAGACAGCACAAATGTAATAAAGCCGAAGGTCGTGGGCATTACAAATCTGAGCATCGACCATCAGAAGCAACTGGGGGATACCATTGATAAAATCGCGATGGAAAAGGCCGGGATTTTCAAAAAAGGAGTTCCTATTGTAACGGTCCAGCAGGACCCCAATGCGATGCGGGTTCTGAAAGAAAAGGCGGCGGAGGTAAAGGCGCCTCTGAGCGTAACGGGCATCGATATCGATTTTTCGCACCGATTCGAGACGTCGCCTGAACACGGGCCTCATAATCGCGTCTGTCTGACTACGCCGACAAGTAAATTCGAGCACTTTCGCGTGCCCCTGCACGGGATACATCAAGCCATCAACTGCGGGCTTGCCCTTGCGATGTTAGACAAGCTGAAGGAAAGCGGCTATACAATCGATAACGAAAAGACACTTGAGGGCTTGTCGAAAGTAAAGCTGCCCGGGCGGATGGAAATGATTTGTGAGGACCCGCGGATTTTGATAGACGCGGCCCACAACGCGGCAAGCGTCCATGCGCTTATGCACGCGATCGGCCAGAGTATTCCATACGATTCGCTGATAGTGATATTCGGCTGTAACGAGGACAAGGATGTAAGCGGTATGCTGCGGGAATTGCAGTTTGGTGCAGACAAAGTGATATTTACGCGCAGCAATTCCGTCAGGGCGATGTCGCCGGACGCGCTTGTTGAGAAATACGCCGAGGTTTCGGGCAAGATGTGCCAGAGCGCCCCTTGCCTTGAAGAGGCGATGCAGCTGGCGAGAAACGCGGTGGGCAAGGAAGACCTAATCTGCATCACGGGAAGCTTCTATTTGATAGGCCAGGCGAAGGTCCGCTATCAGATAAATTAAATACCCCGCAAACCTGCTGTAACTATTAATCTGCGCATAAGACGGGTAGAGGATGAGATTATCCATAGTAATACCGGCGTTTAATGAGAGCGGCAAAATCGGAAATGATATCGTCGCCGCGTGTGAATTTTTAGGCAGGAAAGGGATAGGCGGCGAGGTCATCGTTGTTGACGACGGCAGCAGCGATAAAACAGCGGAGGAGGCCACAGACGCCGGGAAACAATACAAGGATTCCGTTGAGGTCAAGGTAATCAGCGATAAGGTCCACCGCGGCAAGGGTTTTGCCGTCCGAAGCGGGATAAAAGAAACAACCGGCGGATACGTGATGTTTGCAGACAGCGGCAACTGTGTACCGTACGATAATGCCCTGAGGGGACTGGAGATGCTAACGACGGACGTTTGCGATATAGCGCACGGCTCGCGGAAGCTGACGGGGGCGTATATTGAAAAAGACCACGGACTTTACAGGCACATCTGCTCGGAGCTGTTTCATATTTTCGTAGTAAAGGTTATGAAAGTGCCGGCAGCGCTGACGGACACACAATGCGGCTTCAAGATTTACAGGGGCGAAGTCGCGAAAAGATTATATGAGCAATGCCAAACCGACGGATTTATGTTCGATATCGAGATTATCATGCGGGCAATTGCGCAGGGCTACAGGATAAAGGAGTTTCCCGTTTACTGGGCCTGCGACCTCGACAGCCGGTTCTCACCGGCGAAGAGCTTGCGGAATATATTACGCGAACTATTGAAGATAAGAAAGTCGCTGAAAGCGGGGAAATAGGGCGGAAAGCGGATAGTTTTTCAATTCAAAAATCAAAGTGCAAAATGCAAAATTGCGGAGGCCTTGCGGGCGGGATTATCAGGATTATATTGACGCGGGCGGGGGTTTTTATACAATTATAACCACAGATTATACTGATTACGCTGATTAAAAGTGAAAAAGGAGAGTTATGCGTCAAAGGCAGACAGGGATTTTTGACACTGAAGGACACCGATTTTTTTAGACACTGATTAACACAGAGTCCGCTGTGTCCCGCAAGGCGGGGCTGCGTGCTGTCCGGCTGCGGCGGCCATACTGCGACGAGCTTTTGAATTGCCCA
>CAYLXJ010000360.1:871-2580 GCA_964387385.1 uncultured Pirellulales bacterium | reverse complement strand
AACAGCAACAGCGTAGAAATCAACAAAATTCTTCTCATAAATTACCTACCTTTCTTTCCTTCCATGCAAAGTTACATCCTTTGCAGCATATTTGGTTTCCCCTGCTAATAGAACTTTCGCTCAACTATGCCATGCTCAAGCTCTTAATTCTGACATATCAATATTGCCTGAACAGGCGTTTCGGCCGGCAGGAACAGCCGAAATGAGGTATCATCAAGTGTTTACTCCTCCGATGCCGCCTCCTTTCCCGCCACTAATGGCGTAATTGTGCGAATCATCATATACATGCACAAGGTTTATATTGGTGAAAGTCAAGTTTATAGTATCAAAACCGCCCCTTTAGGTCAAGTAAATTTTTCGTAAAAAATAAAAAATTTTTTAAAAAATCATCTAAACCGGCCCAACGCCTCATAATAACCCCCAAAATAGTCCTAACATCAGCCCTGATAACGAGTTAGATTCATTTTAGGTAATTTGCCGAAGTGTTAAAATGGGCAATTTCTTCAAAATTTCCGCGTTTTTAGCCCTCTCGGAGTCAAAATTGTATATCAGTATTGAAAATTGTCTTTCGTCTGTCGGTTTCGCTGCTCGTTACGTCAATCGTCTCACGGTTGTGTCTTTAACGACAATGGCCGATTGACGCAACCGATACGAGCCGCGCAGCCGCTCGCCTCGGCGTAGCTGAAGGCGAAGCCGGGCAACCGTATAAGCGATGTGTTCACCATTTTTTACTTTTAACTTTTTACTTTTGGTTTACTATTCTTCTGATATGTTTGGTTTGTTACAAGGACGACTGGTTGAGGTAAGGGTGATTCTGCTTATAGCGGCATTAGCGCTTACGGCCATCGGTATCGGGGCGATTTACGCAGTGGGGCATCCGAAACAGACCCTGCCGCCGGAAGTTAAGGCCGATGAGCCGCAGGAGCAGTTTGACGAGGGGGCGAGTGATGATTCGGGCGATCTCGAGAGTTTGTGGAAAAAGCAGCTTGCTTTCGCCGGTCTGGGTCTTGCGGCGCTTATAGCAATCAATCTCGTATGGGTTAGGCAGTTGGGACAGGCCGGCTACTGGATTTACGCGGCGGTTCTGGTGCTTCTGGCGGTGTTGCTGGTTGATAAAATCGTGGATTTGCCTTTTGTCCCCGTAATCAACGGCGCACGCAGGTGGCTGCGTCTGTCTTTGGGGCCGGTGTCACTGAACCTTCAGCCGTCGGAATTGTGCAAGCCCGCGTATGTGCTTGCCTTGGCCTGGTATCTGCGTTACCGCAGCAATTACCGCCGGCTGCGGGGGCTGATTGGGCCTTTTATACTTACGTTATTGCCTATGGCGATGATTCTGCTCGAGCCGGACCTCGGCACGGTGATTCTTATGATGCCTTTGTTTTTCGTTATGCTTTTTGTCGCCGGCGCCAAGGTAAGGCACCTGCTTTTGATAATTCTGGCGTGTCTGGCTGTCAGCCCGTTATTGTGGTTAAGGATGCAGCCCTATCAGCGGCTCAGAATAAGCAGCGTCTTGCTGCAGAACGACTGGCTTCGCCAAAAGGCCGAGGAGAATTCCGCGCTGGCCGATATTCTCGTGGGCGGCAAATTTTCAGAAAGAAAATGGCGCAGCGGCTGGGGGTATCACCTTATCCGCTCGAAATACGCCGTCGCCTCGGGCGGCACGGGCGGCTACGGCTTCGGCGAGGGGCCTTTCGTCAAGTACAACTTTC
>CAYLXJ010000360.1:0-861 GCA_964387385.1 uncultured Pirellulales bacterium | reverse complement strand
TCGCGCATCAGTGGGGTTTTGTCGGATGTATTATCGTGCTGGGATTGTATCTGATAATTTTCCTGTGCGGGCTTGAAATCGCCGTCGCCAACACCGACCCGTTCGCCCGGCTTCTGGCCGTAGGTATCGTTACCATATTCGCTATTCAGGTAATCGTTAATGTTGCTATGACGCTGGGCCTTATGCCGATAACAGGTATTACGCTGCCGTTTGTCAGTTATGGCGGCTCCAGCTTGCTTGTCAGCTTGCTTTGTGTGGGTCTGCTTAATAACGTCGGGCGATGGCGGCCCTTTACTGTCGCGCCGCGAAGGGTCTTATAATATCGTTTAGGAAGTCGTAAAAATGCTGAAAGGATTCAGAACTTTAGCCATCCTTACCGCCGTCAGCCGCATCCTCGGTTTCGCTCGTGATACCGCATACGCCATCGTTTTTGGTCCCGGCACGCTTCTCGATGCCTGGTTTATAGCGTTCAGAATTCCCAATTTAGGCAGGCGGCTTTTCGGCGAGGGCGCCGCTTCGGCTTCCGTAATTCCCGTTTACAGCGAGCAGCTTCATAAAGACCCGGCCAACTCAACACGGCTGGCCAGAACAGTCATCAGCGTTTTATTTGTTGTCCTTACCGTGTTAGTCCTTTTCGGCGAGGGCCTTATCGGCGTGCTGAATCGTTTCTGGGGCGACAACATCGAGACCAAACTAATACTCTCGCTTACCGCGATTACGCTGCCCTATATGATTCTGATATGCCTTGTGGCGGTTATCGCCGGCCTTCTGAATGTTCACAAGCATTTTATGACGCCCGCGCTCGCTCCGGTAATTATGAATATAAGCATAATCGCAGGCGCGGTAACCGCCGCTGTGATG
>CAYLXJ010000359.1:0-2586 GCA_964387385.1 uncultured Pirellulales bacterium | reverse complement strand
ACCGCCGTAATCCTTTTCACCAGCGGCTCCGAAACCCTTCCCAAGGCCGTCCCCCTGACTCATTCCAACTTGCTTTCCAATATGCGCGACGTCCTCAGCGTTATCAAGCTTTACGAGACCGACCGTCTCATTGGCTTTTTACCTCCATTTCATTCCTTCGGCCTGACCGTTACCGTCCTTTTACCGATGCTCGCTAATGCCCAGGTCGCTTACCATCCCAACCCCACCGAACCCGACGCTTTGGCAAAAATCATCTCCGCATACAGAATCACGATTCTCCTCGGCACGCCTACCTTCGTCGGCGGCATTCTCCGCGTTGCCGATGTCAAACAGCTCGTATCAGTCCGCCTCGCCGTAACAGGCGCAGAAAAATGCCCCCAGCAGGTCTATGATTTGCTCAGCCAGAAATGTCCTCAAGCTGTTATCCTCGAGGGCTATGGCGTTACAGAATGTTCCCCCATAATTTCCCTCAACGATGAAAACGACCCTCGCCCGTTCTCAATCGGCAAGGTCCTCCCCTCGCTCAAATTTCTCCTCGTCCATCCCGAAACGCACAAACCCCTTAATCCTCCCGCTACGGGCCTGCTCCTGGTCCGCGGCCCAAGCGTTTTCCCCGGCTATCTAAACTATTCCGGAAAATCCCCTTTCATTGAAATCGATGGCATTTCTTGGTATTCAACCGGCGATTTGGTCTGCGCTGACCACGATGGCCTGTTGACCTTCCAGGGCCGGTTAAAACGTTTCGTAAAATTAGGCGGCGAAATGATTTCCCTCCCAGCCATTGAATCCGTCCTTGAGGCGAGTTTTCACTCCGAATCCGACAAAGGCCCCATTCTCGCCGTCGAGGCCGCCGAAGCCGATAGTCCCGAGCTTGTCCTTTTTACCTCCCGCGACATTGACCGCGAGGATGCCAACAAAAAAATCCGCGCCGCAGGTCTCTCCGGCTTGCATAGTATCCGCCGCGTCGTCAAACTCGACTCAATCCCTCTCCTCGGCACCGGCAAAACCGACTACCGCGCACTGAAAGGACTTCTCGCTAAGCCCCAGTAAATTTCTTAAACGTCTCAATCAATTGTTTCGTCAATTTTCCCGGCCCGCCGGTTCCGATTTTCTGCCCATCAAATTTCACGACCGGAATAATGTCTCTGGTTGTTACCGCCAAAAATAATTCCGCCGCTATTTTTGCCTCCACAGTCATAATCGACTCTTCCTCGACCGGCAGTCCGATGTTCTTCGCTGCCTCCAGGACGTGCTTTCTCGTAATCGACGGCAAAATATTCGCGTTCAATGGCGATGTTCGCAATCTCCCATTGACAATCCCGAAAAACGCCGACCCCGCGCCCTCGGTTATTACTCCGTCCTCGTTAACAAATATCGCCTCAAAACATCTCTTTTTTTCCGCGTCCGCTTTGGCCATCACATTTGCCAGAAGATTCAGTGACTTTATATCGCACCTTTTCCACCGTATATCAGGATATGTCGATACCGCGACGCCCTCCTGTTTCAGCTCAGGTCTGTCCTTCAATTCCGTGACCGTCAAAAAGAAATTCGGCTTCATATCTTTTTGCGGCAGATGCTCCCGGATTCCCGAACCCCGCGTGATATGAAAATAAATCTTTACGTCCTTAATTTTTGCCTTTTCGAACGCCTTTAAGACCCGCGAGCGAATTTCCTTTATATTAACGCCAGTTATTTCGATTTCCGCCAAGCTCCTCTCGAATCGCGCCAAATGCTCATCAATTGCGAATATCTTGCCGTTATAGCTCCTCAGCACCTCATATACCCCGTCCCCGAAAAATATCCCTCGGTCAAGATACTCACGCCCGATTTCTTCAATCGGCATAATCTTCTCGTCAATCATTCCTATTTGCATTCATTACTCCTTATTGATTAGCCCCTGCCCCTGCGGCGGGGGTCTTAAAAAATACCCGAAATTTCCCTTTACTGCAATAGAATCATTGCTATAATATTTCCCTTTTAGTAGATTGTCTTATGGTCAAACACTGGAGTGCTGAAATGTACGCGGTAATTGAACAAGGCGGTAAACAGTATAAAGTCAGTCAGGGCGACACGCTCGATATTGAGCTTGCAGGTATTGCCCCGGACGCAAAAACAATGGTTATAGACAAAGTCCTTCTCGTCAGTGATGGCAAGGACGTAAAAATCGGCTCTCCACTTGTCAAGGGGGCCAAGGTCGTCGTTTCATTCAAAAACACCGCCGCTGAAGCCGTCGTCAAGGCCCAGAAACTTTACCCCACCCATTTCCGCAGAAGAAAAAGCAGCCACAAGAAAATCGGTCATCGCCAGAAATACCTGCGCATTACAATTGACAAAATCGAGGTCTGATTATTTCCCCGAAATCGAGCCAGCCAGAATTAATTAATAAAGTCCGAAAACGGCCTTTTCCGTTGTCGGTTGAACCAGTATGTAAAAACAAATCAAGAAGGAGTGTTTAATGAACATTTATGTTGGAAATTTGCCGTTTGAGGCTAACGAGGACGACCTCCAGCAGGCCTTCAGCGCCTTCCGCCAGGTAGCTACTGTCAACATCATAAAGGACAAATTCAGCGGCGAATCGAGGGGTTT
>CAYLXJ010000358.1:0-2613 GCA_964387385.1 uncultured Pirellulales bacterium | reverse complement strand
CTCCGGCTTCCTCGCCGGGCTGGCGGGTGGACTGTACGTCCACTTCCTGCCGATCAACGCGGACGTCGTCTACCTCGACCTCACGTTCATCACGCTCGCGATGCTCGTCATCGGGGGAACGACGAGCCTCTGGGGCGCGGTCGTCGGAGCGCTCGCGGTGAGCGCGCTCGACTCGGTGCTGGCGAATGCGGAGAACGGCATCGAGGTGCTCGGTGAAATCAGAAAAAAATACGCCAAAGAGCCGATGGAGATGAACCGCCGTATTTCTGAAATCCAGAAACAACACGGCGTCAGCCATTTCACTATGCTTGCGGGTATGCTTCCGACGTTTATACAGATGCCGATTTGGATTGCGCTTTACAGCGCGATTTACGCAAGTATCGACCTTCGCGGCGCGGGTTTCCTGCCTGTCTGGATTACAAACCTTTCGGCCCCGGACGCTCTTTTCAGGTTTCCCGGCGGCTTCAAATTGCCCTTCTTCGGCGACTCATTCAATCTATTGCCTATTCTGATGGGCGTCGCGTTTTATCTGCAGCAGAAATTGACGCCCTCTCAGCAGGCCGCACCGACGCCCGAGGCCGCTCAGCAGCAGAAAATTATGATGCTTATGATGCCACTGATGTTCCCGCTTATGCTTTATAACTCGCCTTCGGGCCTTAACCTCTATATTATGGCAAGCGTCTTCGGCGGGGTCATTGAACAATACGTCATTAAAAAGCATATCCGTGAAAAAGAAGAGCAGAAGGCCCAAGGCCTTGTCGCCGTAACAAGCAAAACCGGCGGCAAAATCAAAAAGAAAAAACCTAAACCATTTTTCAAAACTTAATGTTTAGCCTCCTAATTTATTGGTGGGTTATGCGTTATGTATAACCCAAATGATACGATTGTTGCCGTTAGCTCACCGAGTAATGAGCACAGAGTGATTATACGGTTATCAGGTCCGCGGTCACTTGAAATTATAAATCAGATTTTTGCACCGTCGATACCAGGCAAGCCCGGAATCTTTTCAGGCAAAATCTTGAATTCCGACTGCATCGTTTATCTGTTTCGCCAGCCGCATTCATATACCGGCGATGACTTGGCTGAAATACATATTTGGACAAATCAATCAATCACCGAAACTTTGATTGAAAAATTATTATCGCTCGGAACACGCCCTGCGGAGGCGGGCGAATTTACAACAAGGGCGTATCTCAACGGCAAAATCGATCTCGCACAGGCCGAGGCCGTCAACGAGGTTATTACCGCCTCAAACACGTTCCAGCTAACCGCCGCAGAAAACCTCCTTGCAGGTCGATTCGGCCAAAGGATTGACACAATCCGCTCAACAATCCTCGATTTACTAAGCCGACTCGAAGCAGAACTCGACTTTAGCACCGAGGATATCGAACCGTCAAACGAGGCCAACATATCCGCTTCACTAACCGATACTTTGACTCAGTTGCGAGAATTGCTTAACGTCTCGGTCCACTGTGAATCGACCATCGATTTACCCGCTGTCGGTATCGCCGGTGTCTCAAACGCCGGCAAAAGCACACTATTGAACAAATTATTAGGCCGCCAGCGCAGTATAGTTTCAAACAAGCGCAAAACCACAAGAGACGTTCTGACAGGCGAGACGATTATTGAAAACTGCCGATGTATTTTGTTCGATTGCGCAGGATTAACGATTCACGCTGAGACAATACTCGACGAACTCGCCCAGCAGGCAGCCATCGAGGCATTGCGAAACGCTATGGTAGTTATCTTCTGCGTCGATGCTTCAAAAGACCATTTTTCCGAGGATTTTGAAATACACCGACTCATAAATAGCTCCCACCTGATACCTGTCGCGACAAAAGCCGATTTGCTTAGCTCGTCTCAAATCGCAGAGCAAACCTCGAAACTAAAATCCCTTTTCGGCTTCGACTTTCAGCCAATCTCATCTCACACCGGCTCAGGCCTCGATAAACTCAAATCTGAAATCGCCGACCGAATAATCGCCACGATATCCGGCCACAACAAGGAAGGCATCGCTTTGACCACCCGGCACAGACAGGCCATAACCGCCACAATCGCAGACCTCGAAAAAGCAATCGATGAATTGAAATCCGACAACGATGAGGTCGCCGCGATGCTCTTACGAACCGCTCACAACCAGCTTTCCAATATTGAGCAGCAAAATATCGATGAGCAGATTTTAGACCGCATCTTCTCCCGCTTCTGTATAGGAAAATAAACCACTTCAGATTTCATACTACAACCTTTTGGTTCCAGCATTCTGTTCATTTGCTTTTAGCTGGATAGCTTCATTTAAGGACTAATGCCCGGCATTGCGACGGAAAAAACAACAAAAGTCGTAAGTACATAAGACATAAGTCGTTATGAACTTTGATGATTTTGCCCGTTTTTTGTTTTGTATTGGTTCAGCGTAAAATGGACAAATGCCTTTCACGGTTAAGATACTGCCTTGCCTTCGGCAAGGGGGTTTTTTAAGGCATAAGGGACTCTGAAATGTTGGAGTAAAAGCTGGGTGGAGGGCTTCTCCACCCCCGACAACATTTCGTCGTCCCGGCCGGCTATCCCTGGCGGGTTGCACCCCTGCAGAGCCCGCTTCCGTTTGGCCGGCCAATC
>CAYLXJ010000357.1:0-2614 GCA_964387385.1 uncultured Pirellulales bacterium | reverse complement strand
CTTACAAGCAGCCCATCATCCGCGCCGATGTCGAGGCCATCAGGGGCGTTGCGGCGGGAGAAATGATTCGAAACCTTATGTATAAGGGGCTGGTTAAAATCGCCGGTAGAGCGGAAGTATTAGGCAGGCCGATGCTTTACGGCACAACTAAAAAATTCCTCGAAATTTTCGGCCTAAACTCTCTCAAAGACCTCCCGAAGGTCGAGGAGCTTAAAAAGCCCATTGAATAATCCGGCTCAAATGACGCAAAATGAAACATCGGGCATAATTCCGAGAGTGAATTTATTTACGCTTTTTATCCCCGTCGCGACGGTATTCATATCGAGCTTCTGCGTTATGGCCCTCGAAATGGCGGCAGGCCGGCTAATAGCACGATACCTCGGCTCGTCGCTATATACCTGGACAACCGTGATAGGGGTTGTCCTGGCGGGCATTACCATCGGCTATTATATAGGCGGTCGAATTGCTGATAAATTTAACGCCAAAGACGCACTTGCGACGCTATTTATCGCCGGCTCAGTCGCCTGTGTGCTGGTTATTGTCTCGGGCAATTTGGTCATTGAATTGTTTTTCCTCTGGCGGCTCAGTTGGCCGATTCGTGTTTTCAGTCATACGGCTATTATGTTCCTGCTGCCCTGTATTGTTCTCGGAGCAATAACCCCCGTTGCGGCAAAAGTCGCTCTCGAAAAAGGCCTGTCTAAAGGCCGGACTATAGGCGATATATACGCGTGGGGCGCCGCTGGCAGCATCGCGGGGACGTTGGCCGCTGGGTTTTATCTCATCCCGGCAATGGGTACGATTTCGCTAATCTGGATGTTAGCGGGTGTTCTGGCGATATTGGCCTTAATCTGTCGCGCGCGTTTCCAGGCAGCGTATTGGTGGCTGGCAGTGTTCGGCCTTATGCTGATTCTGGGCGTTGTCCCTGCGGAGTTATGTCAGTCGGCAGGAGCAGCGCTGTTATTGCGTGAAAAGACGGACCCGAGGGTGATTTATCACGATGAAAGCCAGTATTGCTATATCGCCGTTAAACAGCTTTCGGTGATTCCCGACAAGCGAATTTTCTTACAGGACACCCTTCGGCACAGCGATATTATTATGGGCGATATCAATGACCTGCAGTACGAATACGAGATTATTTATTCAGGCGTTACGCGTCTTCTGGGTAAAAACAGGAGCAATCTCAATGTGCTGTTTATCGGCGGCGGCGGCTACGTTTTTCCGCGATACATCGAAGCCAACTGGCCCGGCAGCAGGATTGAAGTTGTTGAAATCGACCCCGCCGTAACAAAAGCGGCCGTTGAGGCATTCGGGCTTGACCCCAAAACCTCAGTCAATACCGTTTTTATGGACGCGAGAAATTACGTCGATGGTCTGTTTGAGAAACAGCGTAACGAAGGGCAAATACAAAAATATGATTTCATTTACGAGGACGCTTTCAACGATTATTCCGTGCCATATCAGCTTGTGACTCGCGAGTTCAACGATAAAATCGCCGCACTTCTTACTGATGACGGCGTGTATGTCCTTAATCTCATTGATACATACGATAATTCACTGTTTCTCGGCGCCGTAATCAACACTCTTCAGCAGACTTTTCCGTGCGTTTACGTTACTGCCGAGGAAGGTTATCAGGCCGCTGTCCGGCAGACCTACGTTATTGCGGCCTCCAAAAAGCCCTTCGATATAAGAGCTATTGAAAAAGAAATAAAATTCAGATTATGGTTTCCGGACGAGAAGCAAATGCAGCATTTCAGCAGGCAATCCCGCGGAATTGTTCTTACAGATGATTATGCACCGGTTGAAAACCTGCTTGCCCCTTTAGTTCGTCAAAGTTCGAGAGGCAACCTCGCAATGAGGTATCTCGACGACGCCAAAGCGCTCAAAGCAGAAGGAAAACTTTATCGAAGTATAAAGGCATTCGAAAAAGCCGCCCAGCTTAATCCGACAATATCGATTCTGGCCTATAATGAAATAGGGCTTATGCAGGCCCAGCTAAGCAATGTTCAGGAGTCGGCAAGGGCCTTTCTGAAAGCTATCGATTATTACAATCGTTTCGGGGCAAAGGAAAAATTAATAGGGTCTGTTTATCTTAACCTCGGCCTGCTCCTGCAACAGATGGGCCAGAACGAGGAATCTCGAAAGAATCTGACAAAGGCAGTTGAGGAATTCCGTCTCGAACTAAAGGATAATCCTAATTCTGCTCTTTCCTGGTCGCGGCTCGGTGAAACGTTCGGAACGCTCGGAGATTTCTCGTCAGCATCAGATGCTTTTGCGAAGGCGGCGGACTTAGAGCCGGAAAACCTGTCCCATCGATACAGCCAGGCGCAGGCCCTCGAATTCCAGGGTAAACTCGATGAGGCCATTGACGTTGTAAAAAAAGCCATCGAAGCCGCCTCACACACCGGCCAGCAGGATATTACCGCAGAGTTTAATCAATACCTTAGTTCATTAGAGTTGAAAAAATCTCAGCTTCAGCCGAAATAGCCGCAAAGCGGCGAAAATTTAAAGAAAAAAATATTATTTTAAAAATATTTTTTCGTTCGTAACCCCCCCCCCCCCTATAAGGACTTACGAACGATTGTAAGAATTTTCTCACTTTTCCATCAACATTTGC
>CAYLXJ010000356.1:0-2617 GCA_964387385.1 uncultured Pirellulales bacterium | reverse complement strand
GATAAACTCTTCCGATTCTTCGATTTAATCAGTAATAACTTATCAATTTGTAAAGCCCGCCGCACTATTGGCCGATAAAACTCCTGTATAGATTTCGGCAGCGGCGATATTATAGACTCTTTGTGAAAATATTTTCATTCGCCGCTTTAGTCCGCCGAAGAAAGACCGATAAAGAAAACAGACGTGAGCAAAGTAAAAAAACAACTTGTTCTTAGAAAAGGCAATCAAAAGTTTATATTTCGCTACGATAGCGGCAGCGAGGACAAACTTCTGGACGTCTTCATCGAGCAGGCCAAAAGCGGACGCACCGAATTCGACTGGTTCGACGCCGCGGTATTGAGCTTCAAATTAACACAATCGCTTATAGGACAAGCCGACGAGCTTATCGGCGATAAAGTAAAAGTGAGACAGTAAACCCTAAACTGGCCCCGACACCCCTGATGGGGAAAATCAGGGTGCCAAAACTTTTATTTTGACGGGTGGACAATTATGGAAGACAGCGTAATAATTCAGGATTTTCTCAACTACCTTCAGTTCGAGAAACGTTTCAGCCCACACACGGCAAAATGTTACGGCGTTGACCTGATTCAGTTCGGCGAGTTCCTCACCGGCGGCACGTCGCATACCGACTCGCATGGCGAGGCAGACACAATCGGCTCGCATGACTCAGGCACCGCAACGGCCGTAGCGACTCAGCCAAAAGTCGATATTGACAAGATGCTTGCCTCCGTCGATGTCAACGGCATAAGAGGGTATATGGCTTCACTCAACGAGAAGCAATACTCAAAGGCAACTATCGCGCGTAAACTGGCTACCCTTCGCAGCTTCTACAAGTTCCTCGTCAAAAGAAACCGTATAAGCTCGAATCCGGTCGCGGGTATCCGCACGCCCAAACAGGAAAAACGCCTGCCCAAGTTTCTCGAATACGACCAGATTAAACGTCTGCTCGAAACGCCCCCCACCGATTCCTGGCTGGGAGCACGCGACAGGGCCATTATGGAAACCCTTTACAGCACTGGTATCCGCGTAAGCGAGCTTGTGGCGCTGAACCTCGACGATATTGACTTTTTAGGCGAGGTCGTCCACATCAGGGGCAAGGGCAAGAAGGAAAGAGTATGCCCCATCAGCTCATCGGTGCTGCAAATTATTCAGCACTATATGGAGTTCAGGAACAAACGCGCCCAGCACAACGGCAATTTCGACGGCAAGGTCCTGTTTGTCAACAAGCACGGCAAACGGCTCAGCACACGCAGCGTCCGCCGCAAAATGGACAAATACCTCAAAATGGCGGGCCTCGACCCCGGAATCAGCCCGCACACTCTGCGGCACAGCTTCGCAACGCATATGCTCAACCGCGGGGCAGACCTGAGAAGCGTTCAGGAATTGTTAGGCCACCAGTCGCTTTCGACAACACAGATATACACCCACCTGACGACCAAAAAACTGAAGGACGTTTATTCTGCCGCACACCCGAGAGAGGCTGTGAGCGCCGACAACACCGCCCAAAATGACCCCGACGTCTAAGCTTAGCCGATACATAAAAAACAAGGGCCGGTTTCATCCCGGCCCTTTTTATTTTGCCTTATAAATAACAGCGATTATTACTTGTGATTGTTACTACCGATGTACTCTGGGACGAGGTCCTTGATTTTGGCGGCTATTGAGGCATGCTCGCCTTTACGGGCGAGTTCCACAAGCTCTGTAATTCCTTTGCGCAGGCCTTCGCGGTCCATCGGGATATTTTTCCATATACCTATTTTGGGATGCCTTGTTTCCTGCATATCCTCGCCTTTTATAGAGAGCTCCTCGAAGAGTTTCTCGCCGGGGCGCAGACCTGTGAACACTATCTCGATATCCTCGCCGGGGCGAAAACCGCTAAGTGTGATAAGTTCCCTTGCCAAATCGACTATTTTGACCGGTTCGCCCATATCGAGGACAAAAATTTCACCGCCGTTACCCATCGAGGCGGCCTGCAGAACAAGCTGGCTTGCCTCGGGGATTGTCATAAAGTATCGCTTCATATCCGAGTGCGTGACCGTAACAGGGCCACCCTGTGCGATTTGCTTTTTGAAAATCGGGACCACTGACCCCTCCGAGCCGAGAACATTGCCGAAGCGGACGGTAACAAAATGTGTCTTGCTTGTCCTGTTTAAATCCTGAACGTAAATCTCAGCGACACGCTTGGACGAACCCATTATGCTTGTCGGATTTACCGCTTTATCCGTGCTTATCATAACAAAGGCGCCCGCGCCGAATTTGTCGGCGGCGTCGGCAAGCGTCTTTGTGCCGATGACGTTATTCTTAATCGCCTCGCCGGGATTAAGCTCCATCAGCGGTACGTGTTTGTGCGCGGCGGCGTGAATAACAACTTCCGGCCTGTATTTATCGAAAATGCCCTCGACGCGATGCTGGTCTGTTATATCACACACGACTGCCTCAAGCGAAACATCGGGCCAACGCTCCCGAAGTTCACGCTCGATATAAAACAGGGGATTTTCTGCCTGCTCAACGAGCAATAACTTTTTCGGCTCGTAGTAACAAATCTGTCTGCACATTTCAGAGCCGATTGAGCCGCCCGCGCCCGTAACCAGTATCGTCTTTGCTTTGATGAATGCCT
>CAYLXJ010000355.1:0-2624 GCA_964387385.1 uncultured Pirellulales bacterium | reverse complement strand
AAAGCAAGGTTGGTAAAACGGAACTGTTTTGGAAGCCGCTCGGAGAGAAAAAATTTAATAAAATTCCTTTGAAACACGTCAACAGAGGGGTTTATACAGTTGCTATACCGGCGGCTGATTTTGAGGGCAATGATATTGAATATTATATAAAAGCCGAGATCGGTTTCGGTAAAAAACTATATTTTCCCGCTGCCGCTCCGGACAGAAATCAAACGGTCGTTATAAATTGAATGCAGTAGCTTTATTTCGCCTGTAAGCCGCGTATAACGCCGTTGTAGAAGCCGACGGTTTCAGCCAGGCCGGGCAGGGGGTTTTTCGGGTCTTTTTCGAATTCGAACGCGGCGTTCTTGTTGTAGCCGATTTTATCCAGGGTGCGGACGATTTTTGGAATATCAATGACGCCGCGGCCCATCTCAATCGTTTCCCCTTTGTCTTCTGAAGCAGTAACGTCCTTTAAGTGAAAGTCCGCAAGTCGGTCGGCGACTTTGAGGATTTCTTCCGACGGGTCGGTGCCGCACCGCTGCGTATGCCCAACGTCAACACAGACGCCGATACGTTTGTCGCGGTTTTTAATCAATTCGTAAGCACTTGAGGGGGTCGGGTAGAGTTTATCCGTCGGGCCGTGGTTGTGAATAGCGACAGCTATATCATATTCTTTGACCATTTGCTCTGTCAGGTCAAGTAACTCGTGATTAGGCACTCCGACAATGAGACGTATCCCGACATTTTTGGCAAACTCAAATGCCTTTTTGACCTCGTCTTCGGTTTTCGTATAAATTACGCCGCAGGCATAAAAATCAAGCCCGGAGTCGCGGACTTTTTGGGCGATGGCTTTTTGCTTATCTGCAGACAGGTTCATCGGAAGGTGAAAATCCTGTTTAAGGGAAATTGCCTCAAGGTGCAGACGCTTGGCAATGGCAATTGTCTTATCGAGGTCGAGTTCGCGGGTAGTGTAGGATGCAAGGCCGAGTTTATAAGCGGGATTACGCGGCGGGGGAGTGGTTTTCGCAAACTCGGTTTGTGCAAATGTTCGGCCGGAAGCTGCGGCGATTGTGCCGAGACCGGCGATTTTGAGCAAATCCCTTCGTGATGACGATGATTTCATTTGTATGACCTCCAGATTATTTTTTCTTGTATGTAATGCTTTGTAATGCTATCTAATGCAATGTTGCTTTTTTAAGCTAAAAACCAAAGAAAGCATTAGATAGCATTAGTTTTATAAGGAGTCAAGAATGAACCGACATAATCAGTCATATTCCCGCCGGCAATTTCTTGCCGAAAGCTGCAAATTGTCCGCGGGCGTTCTTGCTGCTGGGACGTTGGCCTCCTGCGCCTCTTCAATCAAAAAGGCCGCCATACCGGCTTCGTTAAAACCCATCGGGGCAAATGAACGGCTTAATATTGCGGTAGTCGGCGTTCGCAGCCGGGGTTGGGCGGTTGTCGGGGACTTTATGAGTAATCCGAACATTCAACTGAAGGCGATTTGCGACGTTGACGCCAATATCCTCGATAAAAGGATTTCAGAGGCACAGGAAAAGTTTAGATATAAGCCGGCCGGCTTCGGGGATATGCGGGAGATGTTCCGGGACCCTGAAATTGACGCGGTGATAATCGCCACGCCGAACCACTGGCATGCTCTGGCGACAATCTGGGCCTGTCAGGCGGGCAAGCACGTCTATGTGGAAAAGCCCGTCTGCCACAACGTTTTCGAGGGACGAAAAATGGTCGAGGCCGCCCGAAAGTATAACCGGCTTGTGCAGGCGGGATTCCAGAACCGCTCGATAAAGGACGTTTGTGAAGCGGTCGAATTCCTGCGTTCAGGCTGCATCGGGGATATTTATATGGCCAGAGGGATATGTTTTAAGCCGAGAGACCCCATTGGATTGTGCAAGGACGGTATCGGGACGGGGCCGGATTATAAATACTCGGTTTTTAACGGGCCGGGCGAGAATTTTACGGCGCAATATTTGAGCCGGGTGAATTATGATATGTGGACGGGGCCTGCGCCGCTACGGCCTTTTAATTATAACCGGTTTCACTATAACTGGCACTGGAACTGGGCATACGGCGGGGGCGATATCGCAAACCAGGGGCCCCATCAGTTCGATATCGCGAGATGGGGGCTTGGCAAAAATGAGCATCCCGTCGAAATCAGCTCAGCGGGTGTGCTGGCAGGTCCGAAGACAGACCAGGAAACGCCCAATACCCAGACGGCCAATTTCAAATATGCCGACGGAACGCTGCTAATTTTTGAAGTGCGCGGCCTGTATGTCAATGATGAGAAGAATGTTACTATCGGCAACTTTTTTTACGGCACGGAGGGCTGGATGTGGATAGACGGGCCCAAGTGGGCGACATTTTTCGGCAGGCAAAACGACCCGGGGCCGGCTTCAGCCGAAACCGTTGAGCAGGGGGCCGACCCGGCGAAAGTCAGCGGCTCAGGCAGCGGCGAGCATATCTCGAATTTTATCTCGGCCTTGCGCTCGGGCAAGGCGTCGGAATTGACCGCGGACATCGAAGGCGGCTTTATGTCCTCGGCGTTACCTGCACTAGCGAATATTTCTTATCGTGTTGGCAGGACGCTGAAATTTGACGGCGAGAAAGAAAAGTTTATCGGAGACCGT
>CAYLXJ010000354.1:0-2629 GCA_964387385.1 uncultured Pirellulales bacterium | reverse complement strand
GACCTGGTTTTGCACCTTCTCGAACGGCTCGACGCTTTTCTGCTGATACTCGACAAGCTGCATTATAAAAATATGGCCCTGGGCTTCGATTGGGCCTGCCGTTTCGCCCGGCTTCATTTTTGCCGCCTCTTTAGCCAGAACGTCATAAGGCGGCGCGAGCGATTCGGGGTCGAGCTTTCGCCACAGGCCTCCTTCGGATGCCCTGTAATCGTGCGAATATTTCTTTGACAACTCCTCGAAATTCTCGCCTAAATTGATTCGCCCCATAAGCTGGCCCGCAAGCTCTCTTGCCTGCTCGAGGCGCGGCCTGCCGGGGTCGATATCTTTCATTTTTGCCGGCTCTATATCGATGAGACGAAATTGCAGCGCCGCCGGCGTGGTATATGACTTGTCTTTTGTTCGATTATACTCCTCCATCATCTCGCTGTAGGAAATCGGTGTTTCCTTAGGCATCTGCTGGGCGATGTAGCTTTGGCTCAATATCCATCGCCGTTTATAAAACTCAAACTTGCCCCAGTCCATCCCCATCTGCTTGAGCGCCAGCTCCGCCTTGGCGTAATCGCCGCCGAAGTCCGTTACGAATCTTTTAATTTCCGCGGTCGTTGCCCTGTCGAGCTGGTCGTCAATCCCGTCGCCGGCGTCTTTTCTCGCCCTGCTGTAAAGAATCGCGTCTGTTATTCTGCCGACGAGTTCCTGTTCGATAACCGGACTGGCAATCTGTTTAAATCTCTCAAAATTCCTGCTTTGTGCCGCCGGCGCCAGCTTATCAAAAACCGGCCCTATTACCTCATCGGCCGTTACCGTCTGGTCGCCCACCGACAGCGCAAAACCCCCGCTCGGCTCAGGCAGCCCGTCGCGTTTGGCCAAAGGCATAGCGGCAAGCTGTTCGGGCGTATATTTGGGCTTCTCGCCGCAGCCCCAAACTAACGCCAGCATCATCAACACCAATAATCTTGCTTTAACCATAAAGTTAATTCTACGATAAACTTCGGATTTGTTCCATAAGAAGCTTTAGGGCGCCACAAAGCAAAATGACCCAGGAATGTGTCCCCGCCCTGGCGGACAAACTGAGATAAATACTCAATCCTTACTTGATTGCAGAGTTCTTTCGGGCGACTTCTCTGGCCTGTGAGGCCTTGAAACGAGTGAGCTTTGCGGCCAGTTTCTTGTCCGAAAGGGATAAGATTTGAATGGTTAAAATAGCCGCGTTTTTTGCGCCGGCCCTGCCGATTGCGACAGTCGCCACGGGAACTCCCGAAGGCATCTGGACAGTGCTTAAAAGGGCATCCAGGCCGGCAGGACCTTCCTTAGCGGCGAGCGGAACGCCGATTACCGGAAGCGTCGTATGCGCGGCGATTGCTCCCGCCAGATGGGCTGCCATACCCGCGGCTGCGATTATGACTTTTATGCCGTTTTTAGAAGCCGACTGGGCAAACTGGGCGGCGACCCTGGGCGTGCGATGGGCCGAGATTATCCTCACAACCGGCTGAAGCCCGAAATCTTTCAGTATATCGATACAGGCCTGCATAATCGCAAGGTCGCTGTCCGAACCCATTATCACAGCAACGTTAGATTTACCTGCTTGCTTCATAATGATATAATCATACCTGTCGGGCGCGGTAAACGCAAGTAAAGGGTTAACGATATGCAAAAAAGAAAACCCATAGTGGCGGGCCAGTTTTATCCGGGCCAAAAAGAACAATGCGTTGCTGAAATAAAACAATGCCTCGATGAGACAAAATTAGATAAGTCCCTTCCTGATACAATCGTCGCGGGTATCGTCCCTCACGCCGGCTGGACGTTCAGCGGCGCAACCGCGGCGCTTGTTTTTTCGGCAATAAGGCAAGTTCACACGACTGTTCATACGTTTGTTATTTTCGGCGCAGCACACGGCTATCTCGGCCAGCCGCCGGCGATTTATGACAAGGGGAGATGGTCAACACCCTTAGGCGATGTTGCTATCGACGAAGGGCTTGCTAACGCCATACTCGAAAGCAAAACCGCCATCCGCGATTGCGAGGCGCACGACAGCGAGCACAGTATGGAAGTGCAGGTCCCGTTCATTCAGTATTTTTTTCCTGCCGCGCAGATAGTGCCGATTCTGACGCCGCCTTCGGAACAGGCGATACATTTAGGTGAAATCGTCGGCAGCATCATAGCGAGCGACACTGAGCGAAAAATCGTATGCCTCGGCTCAACCGACCTGACACATTACGGCCCACGCTACGGCTTTATACCGATGGGCTCGGGTAAAGACGGACTCAAATGGGCGACCGAGGTCAACGATAAACAGTTCATCGATTTTGCCCTCTCCTTGCAGCCGGAAAAAATGCTCGAAAGCGCAGAGGAAAACTACAATGCCTGCGGCGCGGGCGCCGCTGCCGCTGCTGTTACTGTCGCAAAATCGCTCGGCAAAACAGAGGGAGTTCTGCTCAGCCATACCAATAGCTGCGAAATAATGCTCCGCAAAATGGGCGCAACCAGCCGCGAATCCGTCGGCTACGCCGCGATTGTGTTTTAGCCCTTCCAATACTATAGTCAGCTTGTCCTTTGAAGACCATTTTCTTCTCTGCATAATCCTATGAAGCAGAGCCGTGTCAAGCGGCTTGCCATTTTTTTCTTCTCTTTT
>CAYLXJ010000353.1:2093-2697 GCA_964387385.1 uncultured Pirellulales bacterium | reverse complement strand
TGCGCCAGGAGCAAAAAGATCAAGTTATCGAGATACTCGAAGAAATGGGATGGCAACGTAAAGAGACCCAAGGTTTAAGCGATGCTTTACGGGTCAACCATATACGTTTTATCGATGGTCGCGGCCACAACGCCTTGCTGCGTTGCCGTTTATTCGATACTATGATTTATAAGGGAGCAGAGAATGATTTTTTTTGTCGCGCAAAACCTTTGGCAATGTTTGAGAATCGAGTGTATATGTTTGATCCAGCCGACCAGTTATTCTATGTGTACCTGGCAGCGGCAAGTCAGAAAAAAATTATCTATTTATCCGATATTATACGTATTTTGGAAACAAGCAGCAACACGCTTGACTGGGAACGGTTTCAATACAATATCAACAAGGCCTGTTGTGCGAGTGTAATCAGAAATATCACTACTTTTATACGAGAGAGGCTTAACCCGGACCGATGGAGCATCTTTGAGGGAAAATTGGCAATATCACCGAATATTTTTGAATCGATTATATCGGGATTCACAAAAGTGCGCGCGTCGCTGACCCAGTCCTTTAGGCGAAAAAATACGGTTTTTTAAGACGGCATCGGTACAGCCGGTGTTCGTAAGAT
>CAYLXJ010000353.1:0-2083 GCA_964387385.1 uncultured Pirellulales bacterium | reverse complement strand
GGAGGCGTGGATCCAGCTTTCGGGGTATAATGATGTTCTGATAATGGGATAGGCATAACCAGCTGATTCTATGCAAGGTTTAGTGAGTATTATTATGGCCGTCAAGAATGGAGAAAGATTCTTGGCAAAGGCTATAGAGAGCGTTCTTCGCTCGCCGTACCGGCCGATTGAAATTATCGTCGTCGATGGTCAATCGAACGATGATACTCCTCGGATTGCGCAATCATTTGAGGCGGTGCGGTATATCCTGCAGAAAAACACAGGTATTGCGGATGCATATAACGTTGGAGTTGACGCCTCTCGCGGTGAATTTATCGGTTTTTTGTCGTGTGACGATGAGTGGACTCCTAATAAACTAACGTTGCAAGTGGCGTATTTGAGCAATAACCCTGCTGCATATGGAACAGTTTCAAAAGTTAAATTTTTCTTGGAAGAAGGATGTGCTGTCCCCCGGTCCTTTCGAGCTGAATTGCTCCGGGAAAATCCGACTGCTTTTATTATGGAGACATTACTGGTGCGCAAAACCGTTTTTGATATTGTAGGAAAATTTAATACCGTGTATGCGGTGGCCGAAGACGTTGATTGGTTCGCCCGCGCGAAAGACAAAAAAGTAGCAATTGCGGTTATCCCGGAAGTTTTACTCGCAAAGAGGATCCATGATCAAAATGCGTCTCTCCTGTCTTCTTGTAACTCTCAATATTTATTAAAGATATTGAGGGAGTCGATCGGCCGAAATCGTACCTCCTTACCATAAACCTATGAGACCAAGTCCCCTTGTGAGCGTGATTATTCCCGTATATAACGGCGAGCGTTTTCTGGCGGAAGCCGTAGGGAGCGTTTTAGCGCAAAAGTATCGGCCCATTGAGATTATTATCGTTGATGACGGCTCTACCGATGATAGCGGGGCTGTTGCTCAAAAGTTTGGCAGCGCGCTTTGCTATTATTACATGCAGCACGGTGGACCTGCTGCTGCGCGTAATGAAGGGGTTCGTCGATCAAGGGGTGAATTCTTATCATTTCTTGACGCTGACGATGTATGGGAAGAGGACAAACTGGCAATGCAGATGGCGTTGTTTGCGTCTAACGAGTCGCTTGCTATGTGTTTTGCCGGTATCCAGCAATTTTTAAGTTCCGGATCGAAGCTGCCGGCCGATTCCGCCAAAAGGCATTATGAGCCTCAGGTTGGGTATCATTGCAGCGCTATTACAGTAAAAAGAGACGCATTTTTCCGCGTGGGGTTTTTTAACGAGACATGGAGGACCGGTGAGTTTGTCGATTGGTACGCGCGCGCGCGAAGTCTTAAGCTAGCCGAAGTTGTTATCAAACAGGTTTTAGTAAAGCGCAGGATTCACGAGCATAATTTTACTCGGCGTCAGGAACAAGTAAGCCGGGATTACGCCCGTATTTTGAAAGAAGTTATCGACCGGCGGCGAAATGCATCTTGATAGCCGCTTTTGTGATTTTGATTTCAAAAATCTTCCTCCAAGCTCGCATAGGCAGATCATCGTATACTGTGCCTACGTTTCTTTCCAGCCCACCGATAACTTTTGTATCCGAGGCGCAATTTTTAGGGATAGAGATGCGTTGTGGCGGCTATAAATTTTTTTGGCACCCCGCGGATGCGGTAAGCGAAAAAAGTTGATCAAGCATACCGGTGCGGATAGCACGCGTTTTTAAGCACCGGTGTCGTCGGCGGGAGGCATATTTGAGAAACTTCAAAAAACAAGGTATGTGCTGCAATCGGGTCTTTTAAAATATAGCTATTTCTGATAATATAGAACATAAAGTTTTTAATGTTAGAATTTTATGTTTCATTTTGCGCAACGCATATGCAGCGGTTTTTGCTATACATATATGGGCTGCATGGATTTTTATTATGGGAAGGCCATCGGAGCGCCGAGTGAGCGTTGTGCGTTAACATAATGTATTATGGCTGATTTTTTTTCGTTGGAATATATAAAGCTGATTCTTATCCGTATCGGGAATAATCTCAACTGTTTTTATTGGATAAGAAAAATGTATCTTGAATGCGTCAATCGAAAGGAGTCTATTGTCGTAATTCTCGGAGATGTTGCGAGAGTAA
>CAYLXJ010000352.1:0-2701 GCA_964387385.1 uncultured Pirellulales bacterium | reverse complement strand
GTGTGTTTGTATCTTGCCTCTGAGGATTATGCCACCCAATATGCCAAACAAAGGGGGCTTCGGCTTGAAAATATCCCTCGTATTCTCGGCTGGGGGCATACCACTGCCAGAATCGAGTTTGCCGAAAAAGTCGCTGATTCAAGGAATGATGAGTATGTGTTGCCGATGACACGCAAGGCGATAACGGACGCATACATTCGGGCGGGCATAAAGGACTGCTGGGATTTGAATGTCATCGAGACTCACGATTGCTTCACGACTTCGGAGTATATGGCGATAGACCATTTCGGCTTGACCAAACCCGGAGAGTCATGGAAGGCAATTGAGGAGGGAGTAATTGCTATGGGCGGCAAACTGCCGATAAATCCTTCTGGCGGCCTTATCGGTTGCGGCCACCCCGTCGGTGCAACGGGAGCAAGACAATTGCTGGACGCTTATAAACAGGTTACAGGTTCCGCAGGCGATTATCAGGTACCCGGTGCAAAACGAGTCGCTACGCTCAACATAGGAGGCAGCGCTACAACAAACGTCTGCTTTATCGTAGGGGCCAATGTCTGACCTGATGCCGGATACCGATGACATTAGGATTACTACCTTACTGCCCGAACATGCGAGAGTTGTGGCGGGATTACATATTACCGGCATCCACACCGGCTTTATAAGTTCGCTGGGTATTGATTTTGTTACCGCTTTATACGAGGAGATAGCCGCCAGCCGGTTCAGCTTCGGGCTTGTGGCCGAAAGCAAGGGAGATGTTGTCGGATTCGTTGTTTTTACAACCGACATAAACAAACTCTACCGGTCGGCTATTCTTAAAGGCGGACTGCGATTTGGTTTTCTTCTTGCCGGCCGGATGCTTTCTCTTCGCCGCATCAAGAACGCTTTCGAGACGATTTTATATCCGGGCAGAATCAGCAAGCTGGGCGTCCCACGGGCAGAGTTATTGTCTATAGTCGTCGCGCCTGAGGAGCGAGGTAAAGGTCTTTCGCATACGCTGACTCGTGAAGGTCTTGCCGAATGTAAGCACAGAGGAATCGACCGGGTCAAGGTCCTCGTCGGGGCAGACAATGCTCCGGCAAACAAACTGTATCTGAAAAGCGGCTTCGAGCATGTCGCCCAGATAAATAATCACGGCGTTATAAGCAATATATATGCGGTTGAAACCGGGCGTTCCGAAGCTGAAGCTCGCATTGGTAAAGAGAGATTGCTTTTTATAGCCGACGGCAGGGCTTCAAAATATCTTGACAGCACCTTTGTAACATACGGGTGGTGCCGAACAACGTATGCAGTAGTCCTGTCGCTTGGCAGAAGAGGCATCGATGTTCACGTCAGCGACGCATCATCCACGGCTATGTCACGATATTCGCGATATTGTAAGTCATACGTTAAGGTCCCTGACTTTTTTACAGAGCCGGACAATTATTTCAATGCAACCTGCGAAGCGATTCAAAAAACCGGCGCCAAGGTGCTGCTGCCTGCACATGAGGATGTGGGGATATTCTGCAGGCGAAAAAATGAATTGCCTGCAGGCGTAATGACTTCTTTGCCGGACTGGGAAAGTTATCGTCTGGCAGAGGACAAACTTGCTGTTCTTGAAGTGGCCTCGCAAGTTGGTTGTCCTATTCCGGCTACCACAAAAATTGATTCATGGGACCATCTTGAAAAAGTATCAAAATCACTGGATTGGCCTGTGGTGCTGAAAACGCGAATAGGCAACAGCGCCAAAGGCGTGCGAATCGCTCATAATCGGGAAGAACTTCTTGCCAAGTATAAAGAACTTGTTGAAACGTTCCGTCTGCCGCAGGAAAGATGGCCGTTTTTACAGGAATTTTTGCCTGGCGAGGCGGCCGGTGTGTGTATGTTGTATCAGAACGGCCGGTGTGTGACCAGTTTTGCCGAAAGGTATATCAGATGCAAGGAGCCGGGCAAATTCGGAACATCTACTCTTCGGGAGCCGTTTGACAATCCACAGCTTGTATCTCAGGCCACAGCCGTTATGGACAAATTGAAATGGAACGGCGTGGCGCATATTGATTTCGTCGCCTGTAAAAAAGGTCAGTTCAGATTGATAGAGGTCAACCCGCGATTGTGGGGGGCCTTGGCGCTGTCTGTGTTTGCGGGCGTCGATTTTCCTTATCTTTGGTATCTGACAGCGATGGGCGAGCCGATAGACGGCTTGGCAGGGTCGAAATACCCGCCAATAAAATGCAGGTGGATAGTCGGCGACTGTATGGCATTTATGGAACTTGTTAAACGAGGCAGGCCGGCGGATGCGATGAAGATTCTCGTTCCGCAGTTAAAATGCTTCCACGACGATTTCGTCCTGACGGACCCCTTGCCGTTTTCATTCGAACTGATGGACTACGTGGCGAAATTTCTCAGGTCGGGCGGGTCAGTCAATCCGGTTACAGGTGGAATGGTTCGGTGAATTCTGAGGATTGACTCCGCGAAGGCCGGACATTTTCAGGTATCCCTTTTTCCAGGCCGCCATAGCGGACACAATAACTAAGGCGGCACATCCAATAATAGCAGGCGTTACAGACAATAGTCCTATTACAATTCCCGCAACTGAATACACCGCCGTCAGGCCATAGCATAAAAGGGCGGTTTTTCTTACAGTCAATCCCCTGTCCATCATCTGGTCGTAAACGTGGCCCCTGTCTGAAACAAACAGGGGGCGTTTATTGAGGATTCTTCTTGC
>CAYLXJ010000351.1:0-2704 GCA_964387385.1 uncultured Pirellulales bacterium | reverse complement strand
GCATCTGGGCGGTCAACAATCCAGACGCCGGCTGCACCTTCAGTATCTGGCTGCCTGCAAATCCCGTTAGGGTCTGATTTTTAGTTCGAACTTTTAGCTGCATACCTGGGAAAAATAATATTTTTATTTGACAGGGGTAGTGTATATTTGTTAGTTTGAAATAATCATCTGTGAATGTGCACACAAGTATGAGTGATTGTGAACGCAATCACCAACTCGCCGAATGGCGGGGTCTCGCTGAAGCCGATGCTTCGGAGGAGAGGTGCAATATGCGATACAGAAAAGTTCCGGATGAAACGGTAAGGCGCATGCCTTTTTACCTGAGGGGAATCCACATTCTTTACGAGCAGGGGAAAGGGAGCATTTCCAGTAGGAGTTTGGCTGATTGTCTGGGCATAAGCGACTGGCAAATCAGGAAGGACTTTTCATATTTCGGGGATTTCGGCAAGCCGGGCGTAGGATATGATGCCGCGGTTCTTGAGAGGAGAATCAATAAAATCTTAAACCTCGGCTGCGAACATAACGTGGCGCTGGTCGGAGTGGGAAATCTCGGCTCGGCAATACTCGCGTTCAACGGATTCAACCAATACGGCATGAATATAGTTGCGGCCTATGACTGTGATGAAAAGAAGGTAGGCAAAAAGAAGGGGCCTGTAGTTGTGGAGGACGTTTCGAAGATAGCGGGGCTGAAAAAACGAAGGGCAAACCTCGGTATTATTGCAGTGCCGGCGGCGGCCGCGCAGCGGACCGCGGATGCGCTGGTGGAAGCAGGAGTCAAAGGCATACTTAATTTCGCTCCCGTTCGGATTAATGTGCCCAAGAAAATCAAAGTTATCACGATAGATATAGCCATAGAACTGGCACGCCTGCCTTACTATATGGCTGCCACTCAGATACAGGGGGCGATGGAATAATATGGAAGCGGTTTTCATAAGCAGGTTTAAACAATTGATTAACGCACTGGCCGAACAAATGGACGTTTTTGTCCCTGCCGGCGCCTCGAAACATCTCGTGTTTGCCAAATACGACGCTAAAAACGGCAAAGAGGTCGAGTTTAACGCCGTTCGGACCTGCACGCCGGTCAAAGAGTTTTTGTTTCCGATGCGCGAAACGGCCGCAACGATGCAGGCGAAACCGTCGGTTTCTGAAGTCAAACCGTTTGCGGTTGTCGGATTGAAGGATTGCGACGTCCGGTCGATTGCGATTTTGGACAAGGTATTCGCGGAGGATGATTTCAAGGATTCGCTGTATATGGCGAGGCGGGAAAAGATGTTTGTTGTTTCGTCGGACTGCACCTCTCCTGCAGAAAGCTGCTTTTGCTCGTTGTTCGGAGGCAGGGGCTTTGCGGAAAAGGGCTTTGATTTGAACGTTTCGCCGATAAAGGAGGGTTTTATAGTTGAGGCCGGTTCGCGGAAAGGGCATCAGTTTATTGAGCATCACGAGGGCCTATTTGCAGACGTCCCTGCGGCCCTGTTGGATGAAAGAAATGGCAACAGGGCGAGAGTGCAAAAGCAGCTTGAGAGTCAAAACGCTGATGCGCCGTCGGCGCCGTTGTCGGCGATAGTGGAACAGGCAGGTAATTCGGATGTTTTCGACGAGCAGGCGAAGGACTGTATCGAATGTCAGGCGTGCACGAGGGTTTGTCCTACGTGTCATTGTTTCTATTTATACGACGGAAAGCAGAAGGAATATTTCACGAAGATGAAAATCTGGGACAGTTGTATGCGGTTCGGATACGCAATGGTGGCAGGCGGCGCGAAT
Source organism: uncultured Pirellulales bacterium (assembly GCA_964387385.1). Lineage (GTDB taxonomy): Bacteria > Planctomycetota > Phycisphaerae > Sedimentisphaerales > Anaerobacaceae > Fen-1362. The sequence goes on along the minus strand of CAYLXJ010000351.1, from coordinate 943 downwards.
CCCAACAAGGTCCTGGGCGAGAGGATAAAGCACCGTATGATGCACAAATTTGTTTATTTTCTCGAACGGTATGGTGTGAATATGTGTGTCGGGTGCGGCAGGTGCATCGATGCAGATGCAGGCGGAATTGACCTACGGAAGATTTTGAAAAAACTCAGTGAAGAAGGAAGCAAGCCGGAGACGGAAAGGGTTAAATGAGCCAAAATTTATACCAGCCTATGAGCGGCCGGATAACGGACATTATTGAAGAATCGCCGACGATAAAGAGTTTCGTTGTTGCGCCTGAAAGTCCGTTTAAGTTCGAGACGGGCCAGTTCGTCGAACTTACCCTGCCCGGAGAGGGTGAAGCGCCTTTCACGCCGTCGTCGTCGCCTATGCAGACCGAGCAGATGGAAATCACGATTATGAAGGCAGGCCGCGTTACCGGTCTTTTGCACAACTGCTTGCCCGGCCAAATGGTCGGAATACGCGGGCCTTTCGGCAAGGGCTATCCGGTCGATGATTTTGTCGGAAAAGAGGTTTATATCGTCGGGGGAGGCGTCGGATTAGCGCCGATTCGGTCGCTGTTTTTGACGCTGGTAAACAGGATAAAGGACTTCAAAAAAGTTGTATGCCGGTTTGGCTCGCGGTCGCCTGAGGATTTCATTTATAAAAAGGCGTTGTTCGGCCCCTGGCAGAAAATCGACGGCGTTGACATAAAACTAACCGTCGATAAGGCCAACGGACAGTGGGCGGGAAATGTCGGCGTAGTAACGACGATTTTGAATCCGAAAGACGTTGACATGAAAAACTCGGTAGCTGTTGTGTGCGGGCCGCCGATTATGATGAGATACGCGACAATCAAGCTGCTGGAGTTTAATTTTGCGCCTAACAGGATATACCTTTCGATGGAAAAGAATATGAGCTGCGGGGTGGGCAAGTGCGGCCATTGTATGGTCGGCAA
>CAYLXJ010000350.1:0-2711 GCA_964387385.1 uncultured Pirellulales bacterium | reverse complement strand
ACTGCTGCTGAGTCTATCAGGACAGTTATTTTGAATTGTCTTTGTGGCAAATCCGCTTCTCCCTGAAATTCTTATTTAAAAATACCCCCAAGGGGAGTCGAACCCCTGTTGCCGGGTTGAAAACCCGGTGTCCTAGGCCGCTAGACGATGGGGGCGGCAAATCTGGAAATGGCGGCGGTCGGATTCGAACCGACGACCCTGGGCTTATGAATCCCATGCTCTAACCAACTGAGCTACACCGCCTTTATGCAAACATAAATCAGGATAGCACCTTTTAGCGAAAATTGTCAATAGTTTTATCGACGGCTCAGGCATTAAAATGAATTTTAAGTAAATAAAAAGGAACGCTTAATTAAGCATATACCCTATTTGTAAGTTACAGGGTCTTGCGTATTGTTCAGTATAGATTACTATTAACAACTATTGACGTCGGACGCTGAAAGGACCTTTATGAATATATGGCAAAAATGGATTTTGCTGTCTTTAGTTTTCGCGGCGGGCTGTCAGATGGGCGACAGGCCTCGAATGCGGCTGGGGACATATCCGACTTCCACATTAGGTGCAACTTTTTTAGAGCCGGGCCAATTAGGCCCCCACGGTTATCGGTTTGACGGCAGGGAAAAAAACGGGCTTGTCTATACCTGCAGAGGAGGGCACATCGATGTCGCGCACGTCAGAATAGCCGCCGACTGGACAAAGTATCTGTCTGAAAGGTCCTACTCCTGTCTTATGAAGGAAAAGTCCGATTTTTCGTTCAGGCTGCTTGTAGAGCCGTCGAAATGCTGCGTGAATATAGAATATCCCCCCCACTGGTACAACCTGACTGAGCAGCAGAAAGAAAATATTGCTCGCAAGGGTTCAATCGAGCTTGGACAATATCTGGCGTTTTCGATAACAACGTGGCACGAAATTTTAACCTGGTTCGGGTATAAATGCATACTGCTGCTTCCGGAGTATCCCTCGGCATTTTCGTGGGACGATTCATATTCGAATCTGCTCGGCGTGCGTATAGCCGGAGATGTCCTGAAAAACAACGAAATTAAATATGAGCAAGAGTTGGCAAAGACCATAGACCGGGAGATGGAGTATCTCGGGGCGCAGCCGGCAAAGGTAGGGATTGCCGCTTCGGAATCGGTCAGAGGAACCTGGTTCGATGGGCCTTCGCTGTTTCTGGTGGATATGCGTATGAGAAATATTGATATAGGCCTCGATGATGGCTTCATAACTCCTACTCTCGTGCCGGGTGTAAGCCAGTGCGCTGTAGCAGAGCCGCAATCATACCCCGTTCCCAACCTCGGCTTTTTGGAAACAATGGGTTTTAAAGTCAAAGTTGAAATTAAGCCGCGTGAATGGGAAAGCGGTAAAATACTTCGCATAGTAAATAAAACGAGGGCTAAAAAGACAAATCTTATCGAGCCAAACGTTGATTTCAGCACACTGATGGCCTACATACGCCAGGACGCGGTGAAAAAGGGATATAAAGTGTATCCGATGGACGCCGATGCGCTTAAGATATTAACAGCGGCGGACAAGGGAAATTAGGTTTTTTCAGATTGCCGGCAATAAAAACATTCAAAATCATTCCCTTCAGTAATTCTTTAACGGTAGTTTCTTTTGACACCGTCAACCGCTTCGGCTATCCTTCTCGTAAGGCAAAATTATGGCTAAGAGCAAAAAAACAACATATAAGCCGGCTCAAAATCGATATGAGCAGATAAAATACAACCGCTGCGGGCGATGGGGGTTGCTGCTTCCGGCAGTATCGCTGGGCTTGTGGCACAATTTCGGCGATGTCGATGATTTCAAGACGAGCCGGGCGATAATACGCCTCGCGTTCGATTTGGGCGTAACGCATTTCGACTTGGCCAACAATTACGGCCCCCCTCCCGGCTCAGCAGAGACAAATTTCGGTAAAATTCTGAAACAGGATTTAAGGCAATACCGAGATGAACTGATTATCTCGACTAAAGCAGGATACCTGATGTGGCCGGGGCCTTACGGCGAATGGGGAACAAGAAAATACCTTCTCGCCAGTTTGGATCAGTCCCTCAAACGCATGGGCCTCGATTACGTTGACATATTTTATTCGCACAGGTTCGACCCGAACACGCCTTTGGATGAGACAATGTCGGCCCTCGATACGGCTGTCAAACAGGGCAAGGCCATTTACGCCGGCATATCGAATTACAAACCCGAACAAACCGCGGAGGCGGCAAAAATCCTGCGGCAGTCAGGCGCCGGCTGCCTGATTCATCAGCCGAGATACTCGATGTTCGACCGGTGGGTCGAGGACGGGCTTTTGGACGTTCTCGAAAAAGAAGGTATCGGCTGTATATGCTTTTCGCCTCTTGCACAGGGATTACTAACAGATAAATATCTCAAAGGCATCCCCAAAAATAGCCGTGCCGCCAAGCCGTGGGGATTTCTCAAACGCGAGCAGGTTACCGAACTGGTCATTAAAAAAGTCACCGCACTAAACGATATCGCAAAACAGCGGGGACAAACCCTTGCCCAGATGGCCCTGGCGTGGGTGCTTAAAGACAAACGAGTCACTTCCGTTTTAATCGGCGCAAGTTCCGTCGCTCAGTTACAGCAAAATATCGCCTGCCTGAATAATCTCACATTCTCTGCCGACGAACTTGACCGCATCGAAGGCATCCTGAAAAGCTCGTAACTGCTTATATATACAGGAGTTAGAATGTTTTAATCGC
>CAYLXJ010000349.1:0-2715 GCA_964387385.1 uncultured Pirellulales bacterium | reverse complement strand
CTCATCGAGCCAATCCTCGATTGGCCTTTCATATCCTGACCCCTGCAATGATAAAGCACTGCCGTCTTGATGCCGCTAAACGAAAAATCCAGCGAATCAGGCCCCAACAGCGTTCGCGGGAAATCAATCGCGTGCGGATTTCCTGCTTTGGCCGCTTTTTCAATTGATGGGCCGCCGGGATATGGGAGTCGCAGAATCGTGGCTACCTTGTCGAACGCCTCGCCAGCGGCGTCGTCGATACATCGGCCGATAAGTTTCAATTCCAGCGGGCTTTCGCAATCGTAAAGGCAGGTATGCCCGCCTGAGACGATAAGCGCAACAGCCGGAAGTTGTAAATTTTCCTCCGCCAGCATAGCCGACTGTAAGTGCGCATGAAGGTGATTGACAGCGATAAGGGGCTTGTCCCAGACGATACTGAGTGTCTTAGCGGCGGTAACTCCCACTATAAGCGCAATCGTCAATCCCGGCTGATTGGCCACCGCTATCGCCGAGATTTCATCTTTTGCGACGCCGGCTTTTTCAAGGGCCTCGATTACAACAGGGTAAATGTTTTCGATATGAGCGCGTGAGGCGATTTCAGGAACTACCCCGCCATATTTCTCGTGCAGCTTTGCCTGTGAAGCAACAATCGATGACCTGACATTCTTTCCGTCGGCAACAATAGCTGCCGCCGTCTCATCACAGCTTGTTTCAATTCCCAGAATGTTTACTGACTCATTTTGCATAATAAGCAATTACCAATCTAAATCGCTTACGATTTCCGCAGGTTCACGACTCTTTTTAAAACATACAAACACTTTATCAATTTGTGAAGGATTTGACCATATAGTTGAATAGCAGTTTTGCAGTTTCGTCTTTTACTATTTGTCAGAAGTTTTAGGAAGAATTTCGGCGTTCGGAGATGAGGTGACCGAGTAAGATTTTTTCCCTTTAAAGAGTTCGAGGTGTTTCAGAATAACGGAGGCAAGCTGTTTATTATTTTCTGCAATTGCAAGGTCAAGGGCCGCTTGTCCGGCCTTGACCGCATCGTCGAATCGCCCCTCAGCCGCGTATGCGACCGCAAGAGTATCGAGGACAGTCGCATTTTTATTGCTGGTTACTGTCGCCGCCCGCTCGGCAAGCTCAATAGCCGCTGAGATATCATTAAAATCCGAATTCGGTTTTACAGCAAGGACCTGCGCCAGGCCTACGAGGGCATAAATCATATCCGGCTTAATCCTCATCGCCTCGCTGAAAGATTTTCCTGCCTCGTCAAATCTGGCCTGCAACAAAAGAGCATACCCAAGATTATTATACGCGTCGGCGTAGTCATTTTTATATCCCACCGCCAGACGATATTGCTCAATTGCCTCATCGATTTTACCCTGACGGCGAAGAGCATTGGCAAGATTGTAGCGAATCTCGGCGATAACCGGCGCAATCTCCAGCGCCTGGTGATAATGTTCAATTCCCTCATCTACCCGACCCTGAGATACAAGCTCGTAACCGAGAGCATATTGCATTTTGTAATTGTTTTTCGTGACAGACAGCGCCCGCTCAAAGAGTGTAACACTGTCATGCCAGTAACCTACCTGTATCCTGGTGCAAATCATTAAAGCAGCGACTATCAGCACGGAAAATGCCCCTGGGACCAAGTTACCCACGCGATGCCGGCGTAGAATTTCCGCGACGGACCAAACGAGCATAATAAAAATACCTATCGACGGCAGATAAGTATAACGGTCCGCCATTGCCTGCTCGCCGACTTGGACAAAACCGATGACAGGTACTAACGTACCCAGATACCATAACCAGCCGACCAGCAAAAACCTGTGCCGACGAGCGGCGAGAACCGCTGCAATGGTTATGGCTGCAAGTAAAAAGACAGTAAAAACAACTTTCAAGACGGTTATTTCTCCCCTTGCGTGTGGATAAAAAACATTCAGGCCGGAAGGATAAAACATTTTACCGATATAGCTTATATACGAAACAAGGGCATTTGAAACGCGATCTCGGAAAGGCAGGACCTTAAGCACCGTTTTCGTTTGCACGCCGTATGTAACCACTGAAGAAATTACCGACAGGAACAAAAACGGGAGCTTTTCTAAGATTAAATTAAATTTCAAAGGCCGCTTGAGCGGCCAGTAATCGAGAAGCAGCAGGACAAAAGGCAACGTTACAATCATCGGCTTTGTCATAAGGCCAAGTGCGAATGTGAACATTACGCAGGCGTATCGGGTGATTGAGGGGCGATGTGAGTAACCAGCGTAAGCAATCATTGAAAGAAGCCAGAATAGAGCGCACAAGACGTCTTTTCGCTCGGCGACCCAAGCGACCGATTCGACATGCAAAGGATGAAGCGAAAATATACAGGCCACAAATGCACTCGGCCAGAAAGCTCCGGTCATTTTCCGCAGAATGTAAAATAAGAGCAGCGTGTTTATTATATGAAGAAGCAGGTTCGTGAGGTGGTGACCAAAGGCATTCAGGCCAAAAAGCTGATAATCGAGAATATGGCTAAGCCACGTCAGCGGATGCCAGTTTTCGGCGTAACCGCTCGTGAAAGCCCAGGCGACCGCCTGACTTGTGAAGCCGTGTTTGATGTTCGCGTTTTCTGTAACGTAAACGTCGTCGTCGAAATTAACAAAATCGTTTTTACGGATCGGCTCATATGCGATAATCGCCGTTATCACAAGCCCCACATAAACAAGAATCAAAGATTTCCGACTCATCGCC
>CAYLXJ010000348.1:658-2719 GCA_964387385.1 uncultured Pirellulales bacterium | reverse complement strand
TTAAGAGGTCATGTATTCATAGTGAATGAAAATACTCTCCCTGTACATTTAAGTAATATGTTTGTAGGGACTAACGCAGGAGATAAAGATAACAATATTTCATTATTGGCGGATATGTTCAGAGTCAAGCAAGGGGATTTTATATTCTTCTACATTGAAGCATCAACTATCAAAAAAGGGAAATTCTTTGGTATATTCAGAGCATCAGATGATGTCATCTATCATTTAAAAGGTAACGATGCCATACAACCCAATCTTCCGTTGAAACTAATATATAGAAAAAAGATTACTCCGTATGAAAGAGTGTATCCGAGGGGAGTATTGGAATGGATAGCGTTAGATAAACTGCCTACTTACTCGAAGGAGCTTTTGTGGTCGTTGATTTACAGAAAGATGAAAGGGGGACGCGGTAACACCATGTTGCTGCCTTGGGAAGTCGAACGGCTAATAAATTTAATTCAGGATGCCAACAATGGACAAACTATCACTGCCCAACACTACACTTTCGACTCAACCGAAGGCATAATACATCTCAGCGATAGAACTGATACCCATAATATGGGGGAAGAAGCAACTTTACCATTGGAAGAAATCAAAAAGAGTGAAACCGCCTTCCAAGCATACATATTACAAAATATTTCAATAGGAAATAACCAATTTTACCCGGAAATATTCGGGAGAAAAATAGCTTGGATAGGCAATGAGGTATTTGCTGGCACAGGGATGCAAAAAATAGACATATTGACATTCGAAGAGTTAGATGAGGCTACCTATATATACCGTATAATAGAGTTAAAACACCCCAAATCTACTGGAAACACATTATTTGCCCCAGAACAATTGCGATATTATATAAATTGGGCTTGCGAAGAACTCGGAGGGCATCTACTCGGTGGAACAAGGTTTAATATGAAGCCTGTGCTGTTTTCATTAACTAAAACATTTGGTTCTACGCCACAAAACGTGGTAAATGATATAAAACAGCTTGGAACAATAGCAACAGAGCCGGAAATATGGGAAGCAGATTTTTCATTTAACATACGACAGATACGGTAATGTTTCAGGAAATCCGGAAACAGGCAAATCCTAAGGCACCATGCTTATTTCCATTCCAATACAAAATCTTCGTCTTGGCTTACCTCGGCAGTATATCGTTAAAGGGGGAGCAAAGGCAAGGGATTTTGTAATTGCGGATTGAAGGAGAGATTGCCACGGCCTTTGGCCTCGCAATGACGAAGAAACCCCCTGCGAAGCAGGGGGCTAAACAATAAGGAAGGGGAGAAGTTTTAATAATCCCGGCATAAAGTGCCGGGGCTAAACATCACTGGCAAAGGCGGGGGTATAAATCAGCGTTCAGCGGACAGCAATCCAATTCAAAAATTAATCCGACTACGCTAAAGCTACGCCGGACGAGAATGTAAAATATAAAACTACAACTTAAAATTCAAAATGATAAGAGCAAAGAAAATCAAACACCGTTACGGTAGAGAATCGAGTTCGGCAACATTGACGACAGAGGAGAAAAGGCGTAATATGCCGTAAGAAACATAACCACCAAGACACAAAGACACCAAGTAAAAGTTATATAGTTAATAAAAGCCGGTGTTTTGGCAAGAAGGTTGGTGAAAGGAAAAGGCATTTATTGAAATGGCGAAAACAGGGAGCAAAACACGGCCAAATCCTGAACTTGTGTATGTAATCGCAGGCGAAGAGGCGACGCTGGTCAACAACAGATACAGCGAACTTATAGACCGGCTGATAGCGCCTGAGGAGCGAGACATGGGGCTTCTGGTCGCTGATACCGACAAGTTAACAGTCGCCGAAATCCTCGATGAGCTTCGCACGCTGCCCTTCCTGACAAAAAAACGAGTCGTCGTTTTGCGAAACGCGGACAAATTTATTTCCGCAAAAGATGAGGAAGAGGAAAAAAAAGGCAAGCACGCAAAATTAACCAATCGAGAGCTTCTTGAAAAATATTTCGATAATCCCTGCCCTACCGGAATACTTGTTATGACGGTTTCAAGCTGGCCTAAAAATACGCGGCTTGCTAAAAAGCTGCCT
>CAYLXJ010000348.1:0-647 GCA_964387385.1 uncultured Pirellulales bacterium | reverse complement strand
GAGGCAAAGAACGGCCGCGGCTGTTGACCAATTACGCACAGGACAAATACGACAAACGGCTTGAATACGGGGCGGCGGAACAATTAGTCGAACTGGCGGGCGAGGACATAACTCGGCTTTATACTGAAATCGACAAGCTGGCCGTTTACACAGGAGAGGAAAAATCAATTACGACAAGCCATATCGAGGCCCTTGTAGGTTTTAACCGGATGTTCAACGCCTTTGCGGTCATCGATGCCTGCCTGCAGAAAAAGACGGCAGAGGCAGTCGAGCGTCTGCGCAAGATGTTCGCCGAGGACAAAAACGCGGATTACATGACCGTCGGTGCACTGGCGTTTCATTTCCGCAGGTTATTTACCGCCAAAAGGATGCTTGAAAAAGGCGTTCCTCTGGACGTTATAAAAAAACAGCTTCGGATGTGGTCTGATTCGCAATTTGTGTTATTGAGGCGATTGACCTACAAGCAAATCGGCGACCAGTTGAAGCGGTTGGCCGAAACGGATTACGCGATAAAAAGGGGATTGGCGCAGCCGAGGGTGGCGATTGAACAATTTGTTCTGCAAATGTCGAATCTGTAAAAATGCAACCACGGATTAACACGGATTTTCACAGATTATAAAAAGAAAAAGATAACCGCAAGATGGCAG
>CAYLXJ010000347.1:0-2756 GCA_964387385.1 uncultured Pirellulales bacterium | reverse complement strand
AATTTCACAAAGAATTTACAGCCGTTGAAACATAAGTTTCTTATAACGGCCTGCGGGCGGAGCGAAAACATGGGTATGATATTTTCTTCCGACCGCCGAACCGTAGGGACCAACTGGGGGTATGCACCCGTCCTTATTGAGCCGGTGCGTGCAAAGGTAAGATTCCCGTTCAAAGGATTGAGGTGCTATGCTTTGTCACCGGACGGGACGATAAGCGAGGAAGTGGCAACGCAGACAGAAAACGGCCAGACCGTTATCGAGATACTGCCGGCATACAGAACGATGTGGTATTTAGTGACAGTATCCGGCGATTTAAATGGCGATAACGAAGTTACATTCGAGGATTTCAGCAAACTCGGCCAATACTGGATGCAGGCGGAACCGTCGGTCGATATAGCCCCCCTGCCATACGGCGACGTCGTTACCGACTACAAGGACCTTGAGGTATTTACAGACACATGGCTTTTAGAGATGAATCCTTAGAGCATGTTCAAGGATTCAATAACATACCAATAATCCCGGTCTAACCAGCTAAATCCAAAAACATCGTTGAATGCCTAAAATGGCGGATGGAATGCATAAAATGGTGTTTCTTTTAAGGAATTAGTGCCCAAAATATAGAGCGTGGTTATGTTTTCGGAGTTTTTACAGCACTGTCGGGCAACCGCCGCAGCCCGACAGTTGTTACGAAGAAATCCGAGAAAAATTAAAACCCTGAAAGTTGTTCAGACACGCCCAAAGCGACACAGGATGTTGAAGGAACTGACTAAAGACGACAGAGAAGGTTGTCTTGAGGCCTGCCACAAACGCTCAGGCCGATACGGTTGCAACTCACTTAGCCCACCAAACCAGGAATTATACCTCACTGTACAATGTCCCCATCGACTAATATTTCACAGATTTGTATCTGGTGAAATTATAAACCACTGCGGTTTAAGGCAAATAATAACAATGAACTTGTTTGTAAGCTAACACGGCTAAAAAAAGGAAGGAGGTAAAAAGCTCGAGAATCGGTCATTTAGAAACACTTACCTGTGTTTCTACAGAGGAGAGTTCTAAATTAAATTTATTAAAAAACGAATTAGGAGGAAACAGAAATGAAAAAGCAAAGTTTATTTGTCACAGCGTGTTTTGTGTTGCTTTTGAGCGTTGCGGGAAGCGTTTATGCCATCACTCCCTGGCTTCACACCGAGGGCAGCGTGCTCAAAGACCCAGTGGGAAATACCGTAGTGCTGCGGGGCATCGATTTGGTCGATTTGGGCGCCGTGGAGCTATGGTACGGCGGGGCATTCAACCTGATAGACAGGATTACGAACAAAAATGACCCGCAGGGAAGCTCGCCGGGCTGGTACCCCAGGGTAATTCGGCTTGCCTGTTATCCTCCCGATGCCGAGGACTTCAAAGATAGTCCCTGGCAATGGACCCCCGGCGACGACACCTTTTACAACGGTCTGCTAAGGCCGGTTGTCGATTACTGCAAATTGAAGGACGTGTACGTGATTATAGACCTGCACTACGTCGCCAACACTTATGACCATATTCCCATGACAAACGCATTCTGGACGTATATGGCGCCGAGGTTCGCCAACGACAGCCACGTGATTTTTGAGCTTTTTCAGGAGCCGATAAATGACGGCGCCACCGATAACGAAAGATGGCTCAGCGTCAGAACCGATATGCAGAACTGGTACAATATTGTTCGCACTTACGCGCCCAATAATTTAATCCTCGTGTCAGGCCCGAGTTATTCTCAAATCATCGGGCCGGCGGCAGATTATCCTCTTACAGGGAACAATATCGCGATTGTATCGCACATTTATCCCGGCCACTGGAAAACCAGCCCCGCCGGCAACAACTGGTACACGGCGAGCATCGATAAATGCCTTACGAGGTATCCTGTATTTATGTCCGAATGGGGTTTCAAAAGCAATGCTCGTTCCCGTTTCCTTAAGGGGACCATTACCGACTACGGCCAGCCGTTAATGAATTTCCGCGAGGCGCGAAAAATCAGCTCCAGTGCCTGGGTCGCGAGTTACGATTGGGAGCCGACGATGTTTTTTACTGACTGGACGCTTCAGGTGGGCGAGGGCTATATGGGCGGATTTACAAAAGATATGCTTTACGCTTACAGAAATCTCGACCAGCCGGGGACAGTTGATATTACGCCGCCAAACGCGCCGACGGGTCTGATTGTTTCGGGAACAGGAAACCAGTCAGTATCGCTTAACTGGAACGATAGTCCTGAACCGGACCTGAGCGGCTATAACGTTTACCGGTCAACGACATCGGGGGGCGGCTACGTTCAGGTAAACGGCCCGCTTGTAAACACTTCGAACTATACCGACAACACCGTTACAAACGGGACGGCCTATTATTACGTTGTAACGGCGGTTGACACTCACTCAAACGAGTCGGCGGATTCGCCGGAGGTCTCGGCCACACCGGGCGGCGGCGGCACAAACGTTTACAACTTTACAGGCGTTAACCAGGCAAACACTAATTTCAATGCTTATGCCTGCAAAGTTCACGTTTTTCCGTTCGGCGGCAACGCGGCAAACAGAAACCTGATGATAGAGGCCACAGACGCGGAATACGGCCTTATCGCTCAAAACGACGCGTTTAGATGGACCACTTTCAATCCGTACTCAACATATGAGATATTCCTTTGGGTCGAGATGACAATCAGCGAAACGCCGAGCACGGTAACAAAGCTTGACCTGACATTTAACGGTCATACGAACGGCAAGAATCCGACA
>CAYLXJ010000346.1:0-2763 GCA_964387385.1 uncultured Pirellulales bacterium | reverse complement strand
AAGGATATCCTCGACAAATTGCCCAAAGAAGGCGAGCCCGAGACAAAGCCGGCGGTTGAAGAAAAAGGCAAAAATTTGCATATAGACCGGCTGGAAATCACCAATACCAACGTTAAGGTCAAGCTTCTGCCCGTGCCGGGTAAATCCGACACGGTCAGTATGAACATCGACCCGATAATTATGGAGAACCTCGGAACCGACCAAAAGCTTAACACGGGAACACTGGTGGCAAAAGTGCTCGGCGCAATGGCCACAGGTATCGCTAAACAAGGCGCCGGCGTGCTGCCTGATGATATGGTCAAAGGTATCGGCTCGGCCCTCGGCAAGACCGCTGAAATGGGCAAAGCCGCAGCGGAAGAAGGCAAAAAGGCACTCGAAAGCACAACTGAAGCAGGCAAAGGCGTTCTTGAAGGCGTAAAAGGGCTCTTTGGCGGCAAGAAAGAAGAACCAGCCAAATAGCATCAAAAAATAACGCTTACAAATTTTTCAAAAGGACGTTTGCAGGCGAGTTTTCGATAAGCTGGCCGAACTCTCGCAGCGAATCAGACAATTTATCAAGCTCGCTTGATTTGGTAACGGGAATATCGGAAGTGCCCTGCTGTTCAAGACGGTCTAATACAAACTTGACGGTTATTTTATCGGCGTCGATTGCCGGCTGAAAGGCAAGGTCCCTGCCTTCGCCTTTCCTGACCTCAGATGCGACGCCCGATTCTGACAGCTCATAGAGAATCTGTCTTACGAGACGAACGGGAATATCAAGCTCTTTCGAAAGCACGGAAGCATCGGCGGGTTTCTCGCCCCGGCAAAAATTCTTTACCAGCCGCTGTATAATAAGCAACGACAGCAGCTTCTTGAACGAGCGGCTCACCGACAGGCAATCCGGCTCGAACTCGTATGTCTCGACGTTCTGATGAGCAAACGAAACCTCAGCCCCGAAAAGGATTACAAGCCAGCTCGCCTGCAGCCAGATTACAAACAAAGGCAGCGCTGCGAAACTTCCGTAAATAGCGCTGTATCTGGTAACACCTATCTGGAAATTTATATAGGCCCACTGAACGACCTGAAAAACCGTCCCGGCCACGATGCCCCCGATAAGCGCAGACGTAAATTTGACCTTTGTATTCGGCATAAACATAAATATAAACGTAAAAGCCACCCACAGCGTGCAGTAAGGAAGCAGCTTGAGCATAAGCCAGAAGGCAGGCCCAAAATTCTGCAGAAACGGAATCTTTTCAGTTATCACCTGAATCTGGCCGCTTACAAAAACTGTCATGCTTCCCGCCAGAACAAGCAGAATGGGGCAGACCAGTATCATTGAAAGATAATCGCCTAACTTTCTTCCGAAGCTCCTCGGCTTAACGACCCCCCAGATGTCATTGAACGCCTTTTCTACGTTGCTAAGTACGCTGATAATCGTATAGAATAAAAAGGCGATGCCCACGCTGGCTATTATGTCGCCGCTTGCCTTTTCGAGAAGGGAATTTGCAAATGTGATTATCCTGCTTGCCATCTCTTCCTGGCCTTTCATCCTCTCGAGAACCTGCGCCGCGACGCGCTCCTGCAGGCCGAAACCCTTGGCGATTCCGAACATCAGGGCAATTACCGGCACAATTGAGAGCAGCGTGAACAAAGTCAGGGCGGAAGCCCTGAACATACACTTGTTCTCGTCAAAGCCGCGAACTGCAAGGACAATTATCCGGACGAAGCGAATAAGAAAGGACTTGCCTCGCGGATGGTCCTTCAGACGCATCCGCCAGATGTCGGTTTTCAGAAAATTCATCCATTTTGCAAGCATAACAAGCTCCTTCTAAAATTAACTACCCTCTCCGATATTCGGGCGAATTATACTGTAAGACCGGTTAACTTTCAACATTAGCAAAAAATTGTTTATAGCCGGCTCGACTGTCAGCCCCTGCACCGCAATTACCATCGGGGATAAATCTTTCTTGGCCTGTTAATTTGTTTAGATTAGCTTGACAGAGGCGTATGAAGTTTTATATATTGTAGTTTCTTTGACTTTGTGAATGTGAACACAAGCACAAAATTTGATGTATTATTAAACGCCGTCTTATAGGCGGAAGGGATATTGAGAACGGACCGGCTGTGGATATGGAAATCAAACCATTCAGGGCATACAGATTTAATGAGGCGGTCGTCGGCGACGTCGGTGCTTGTATCGCGCCGCCATACGACGTTGTCGATAACGGACTTCGAGAACGCCTGTATAAAAAAAGTAAATACAACATCATTCAGATAACCAAAGGGAAACCCGGCCCCGCCGACAGCCCTTCCGATAATCCATACACAAGGGCGGCCAAGCTGCTGTCTGACTGGCTCGAAAAAGGCGTGCTGAAGCGTGAAGAAGCCGACGCTATTTACGGTTATATCCAGGATTTTCAGGTCGCAGGCAAAAAACTCCAGCGGCTGAGCTTTATATCCCTCGCCAAACTCGAAGAACTCGGCAAAGGCGTCAGGCCGCACGAGCACACGCTGGCCGGTCCAAAAATCGACCGGCTGAACCTCAGAAGGGCCACGAAGGCGTCTTTCGGGCTTGTCTTCATGCTTTATCAGGATACCCAAAACGTCGCCGATAAAATTATAAAAAAGGCGGCAAAGCAAAAACCGCTAATTGATTTCGTAGATGAGCAGAACGTGCGTCATCAGCTTTTCGCAATTAAGGATGCGGGTGAAATCGACGCAATCGCAAAAATGATGGACTCGAAAACCTGCATAATAGCCGACGGCCATCATCGTTACGAAACC
>CAYLXJ010000345.1:0-2766 GCA_964387385.1 uncultured Pirellulales bacterium | reverse complement strand
CGTATATGGTTCTGAGACGCCGCCGTTTTTACTTACAATGCGGAAGTCCGCCACCTGCTCGCTCCTGACGGTATTATCAAACGCAATGTCGCTTGGCCTGACGATGCCGCTTACCTCGATAATCTGTATGTCGCCGCCGATATTGCGATTGCGAGTCCCCATTACAACGAGATTTCCGTTTGGCTGGACGTCAATGACCGTAACGGTAATCCTGTCCTCGAAACTGCGCTCGTCCTTGAAATCCGCTTTGCTGTTAAGCTTGTTGTCTGAGGTCGCCTCCATTCCGAACTCGCCGAGGTCGGCGAAATTGCCTAATTCGCCGTTAAAATTAATCGACTTGTTGCTGCCCTTCTGCAGGTCTCTTTTGGCCTTGTTATCTACTTTGCTGTCCTCGATAATTTTGATGGTCAGCACATCGCCGATGTTTCTTGCGGTATCATCTGTGTAGGGCTTTTTCATATTCTTGTCGCGTTTGGCCCATATCGACCCGCCCTGGGCATTTGCGGCGATAAATAATGCTGTCATCATTACAATCAGTCGATTTTTCATAATAGCTTCCTTGTTTTTAGAAAACCGGTTCTACCGTTCCATCTTCGTTGACTTTTGCGAGAATTACACGCTGCGAATCGATATTTTTTACCTTTATCAGTTCGCCGAGCCGGCCCTGCTGCATTGATTTGCCCATCGCGGTAACCACAAGTCCGGGCTTGTCGATTCTTATAATGACGCTTTGGTTTCGTTCGAGTATTACCTGCGGCTTCGGCGCTTTGGCGTTGTTACGATTGATTTCGGCGCCGGCTAATATGTCTCGCACGGCGACAAATCCGTAAGGCGGCGCCCAGTCGGCAGAGACCGGGTCATCCGCCAAAACGGTCTCAATTTTTACATTCTCCTGTGTCAGCGTCTCGCCTGCCGACACATCGCTAACCGCGACGGCCCTGCGAGCGTTGTATTTCGGGTTTAAAATCAACTGACGCTTTTCCAACGCGACGCCATCGGCGACAACACTTATTTCAACGGTGGTCTGCCCATTTGTGCCGCGTGAAACCAGGCGGGGCAATAATTCAATATTTTGTGATTGATTCGGCAAAACCACCTCCGCGGGCATCCTTGTCGGCTCCCATTTTACAATTGCCTGCTCTTTAATGTTCTCGGTTAAGAATTTAGCGGCCAACTCGACGATTGCCTCGCTTTTAATTACCTTTACAACCTGCCTGACGGTAACTTTATCAGCTCCCAGTAAATCGGTCTGGTTATCGGCGATTCCGCTGCAGGCCAGCCGGCTTCGAACCGTTGCACGGTCGATTGTTATTTTCTGGCCAGGGACGGACATTCGACCAAGCTCAACATCCTGCGCCTTTGCGGCAAGCGATTTATCACCTGAAATTGCGGCTATCTGGCCGAGCTTGAGCGTATCAGTAGTAATAGTAATCTCACTCGGCATTCGTACCGTCAGAAGTTTCGGCGACGCTGACTCCGCAGAACCATTATCTGTCGAAGAGCGGCAGACCCTCGCTTTTGTCAGTAAAAAAAGGACAATCAATCCTAACAGCTTAATTTTCATAATCATATTACACCCTGCCGACGCTCGTTGCAGTTCTCAATATTTCGTCTCCGGCCCGAATCGCACGCGCGTTGACTTCGTATGCCCGCTGAGCCGTAATGAGATTGACAAGCTCCGTCACCATTTGAACGTTGGATTTTTCGAGCATTCCTGACTGAATTGAGCCGAATCCGTTTTCGCCCGGTGTACCCGTTACAGCCGTGCCGCTTGCCACGGTCTCGGCATACATATTGTCCCCCTCACTCGACAGCCCGGCAGGATTCGGGAAACGCACAAGCTGCAGCGTCCCGACTACCGATTGCGTCCCGGCAGAATCGGTAACGTTTACAGTGCCGTCTTTACCGATATCAACGCTAACCGCATCCGTTGGAAGCGTGATTGCCGGCTCAATGGAGTAGCCGGTTGCCGTAACAAGCTGGCCGTTTGCATTTACCTGCAATGCTCCGTCCCGCGTATATCGTAAATCTCCGCTTGGCAGCGTTATCTGAAGAAATCCGTCGCCATATATTGCTATATCCAACGACCTGCCGGTATTTTCAAGCTCCCCTACGGAAAAAACCTTGACTGTTGACGAAGCACGCACCCCGCTGCCTACCTCAAGACCCGTTGGCGTATTGATGCCTGAAGCAATTTCCATACCCGACTGGATTACCTTCAGGTAAAACAAATCCTGAAAATTGATTTGGCTTCGCTTAAAGCCCGTGGTGCTGATATTGGCAAGATTGTTGGCTATGACGTCCACCATCATCTGCTGGGCCGCCATTCCTGTTGCCGCCGTCGAAAATGCCTTTATCATAAAATTCTCCTGTGATTAGCTGTTATTAACCCATCGCAACTGTGGTGATACTGCTTGACGCTTCCCTTTGGGCCGAGACATATCTCATATTGGCCTCGTAGAGACGCGTAACCATAATCATATCAACCAGCTCATCTACTATTTTGACGTTTGATGACTCCTGATAACCCTGCCTGACAACGACGTTCTCGGCGTCCGTCGGCTGAATGTTCTTGTCGGGCATAATGAAACAATTGCCGCCCGCCGGAACGAGCTTGCTTTCGTTATCCTTGAAATCCACTATTTTGATTCTGCCTATACTTGTTTCACCCGCGGTTATACGCCCGTCCGCCGCAAACATAATCTGTGAAATTCCAACCGCAGCAGGCACAGTGATGGGGCCGCCCTCACCCGAAACGATTCTGCC
>CAYLXJ010000344.1:0-2769 GCA_964387385.1 uncultured Pirellulales bacterium | reverse complement strand
TTATTCAACCAGTTTTGACTCACTTTTCGGCTCACAAATTGCCGATTTTATTTGTATCTTCTAACATATTTTTTAAAATGTCGTAAGGAATCCGATGATAGAAATTCAAAAACCTCAAGAGGCGCGTTTTAAGTTCGCCGCGATGCTCGGCGTCTATTTTTTCGGCTCATTCAACGATAACTTTTTCCGCCAGACCGTTCTGATGCTGGCCGTCGCTGTGGGATTGTCTCGCCTTCAGGGTTACATAATGTTTCTTTTCGCCCTGCCCTTCATTCTCTTTGCCTGCTATTCAGGATTTCTGGCCGACCGCTTTTCAAAACGCTCCGTCATTATTGCATCACGCCTGCTGGCTGTTTTCGCCTTTATAATCGGGACCGTCGGCCTGTTCTTGCTCAACTGGCCAATCATTATTGCAACTGTCTTTCTCGTCGGCCTGCAAGCCGCAATTATGAGCCCTTCTATCTTCGGCACAATCCCTGAGCTTTATCCTCCAGATTACATCATTGCCGCCAACGGCATCGTTAATGTGGCCGCCAACGCCGCGATTCTCCTCGGCATCGCTTCTGCCGGTCCTGTTCGCGATGTCGCCGGTCTCGCCGGCCGCCTCCCCTTAAACCTCGTTCTTGCTGCCTCACTTATGATAGTTATTGCCCTGTTTGCTCTTATCGTTAGTTTCTTTGTCCCAAAATTTCCCCCTGCATCGTCCAATGCAAAGTTTCCCTGGCGCGGGCCCTGGGAATCGCTCATTACCCTTTACAGCACACGCCGCGACAAGCTTTTGGCTGTATCCATACTCGCAAATGCCTTCTTCTGGTTCGCCGGCTCTCTGCAAATCCTGATTATCAATCCGCTCGGCCTGAGCCAGTTTCATCTCTCAGCAACCCTCACCAGCGCTCTTGTCATCATCGAGCTTGTTGGCATCGCCATCGGCTCCCTGCTCGCCCCTATCTTGGCTAAAGGTCCTCGCTGGTTCCGCGTCCTCGCCCCGTCAATTCTCATTATGGCCGCCTCGATGTTCGCCGTCGCTCTCGTCCCGTTCCTTCCGGATTTCACGCGAAAGACAGTTGTTATCGGTTCCCTTGCCCTGCTCGGTATGGCAGGCGGCGTTTACTCGGTTCCTTTGGCCGGCTTCATCCAGGCCGAGCCGGCGCCTGAGCTTAAGGGCCGTATGATTGCCGCCTCTAATTTTGCCAATTTTACAGGTATTCTCCTGTCCGGCCCGGTCTTTTATCTTTTCGAGCGTATAGGTATTAGACCAAGCAATTGTTTCGCCCTCGAGGGTATAATAGTTGTAGTTGCCGGTGTCTGGCTAATGTTTGTTTTGCCTAAGGGGTCCAAAAATGATTGATTTTGTGGTAAAGGCAATAGCGAAATTTGTATTGTCACTTCGATACCGAATACGCCTCATCGGTCTCGACAAAATCGAGGCAAAAGGCAAAACAGGAATCGTATTTCTCCCAAATCACCCCGCACTCATCGACCCTGTCATTATGTTCGCTTATCTGCATGGCCGCTTCAAACCTCACGGCTTCGGCGACCAGGACCAGGTCAATAGATTCTTAATCCGCACATTCGCACGTCGATGGGGCGTCCGCACCGTTCTGAGCATCGCAACATACGGCCCGGCCGCAAAAGAACAAATCGAAAAAATCCTCGACGAGACAATAGCAGGTCTCAAACAAGGCCAAAACCTCCTCCTCTGGCCCGCGGGCAGGGTATATAGAAGTTACAAGGAATTCCTCGGCGCAAATAGCGCGGTTGAAAAAATCCTCAAAAACTGCCCAGACCTCCGGGTTGTCCTTGTCCGCACCAGAGGCCTGTGGGGAAGCTCCTTTAGCTGGGCTTCCGGCAAGGAACCTCTCGTTATGCCCGTCCTGCTTAAGGGTGTTTGGCAATTGTTCGCCAGCTTTATCTTTTTCGCCCCCAAACGAAACATAACAATCGAATTTTACGAGCCGCCCGATTTGCCCCGTGACGCCGACCGCAACACCTTCAACCGCTTCCTCGAGGATTTCTACAATGCCGATGCATTGCCCAACACTTATGTCCCCTATACCATTTGGGAGAAAGGGGGCAAACGCGTTTTGCCTGAACCTGCGGCACCGACTTTGCAGGCCGATTATTCAGCCGTTTCCCCCGCGACTAAGCAAATCGTCCTCAACTATCTCACCGAACGTTCAGGCGTTAAGGAACTCAAGGAAACCGACCGCCTTGCCGCGGACCTCGGTATGGACAGCTTGGCACGCACGGATTTGCTTTTGTGGATTGAAAAGGAATTTGGCTTCCGCCAGCCCGACGCCGACGCTATGCAGACCGTAGGCGACGTGATGCTTGCCGCCTGCGGCCGGCTCGTTTACGTCACGCCGACAGCCCTTAGACCCGTCCCCGCCGACTGGTTCAAGCGTGCTGTTGCGCTCCGTGCCTCGCTACCTCCCGGCGAGTCGCTTATTGACGTATTTCTCAATCAGGCCTCAAAACAGCCCTCACGTCTTGTAATAGCCGACCAGACCTCTGGCGCAAAATCATATCGCGATATTATCACCGCCTGCCTCGTCCTTCGCCCCATTTTTAAAAATCTCGAAGGCGACTATCTTGGCATTATGCTTCCCGCTTCTGTCGCCGCCAATATCGCCTATCTCGCGGCCCTGTTCGCGGGCAAAATCCCCGTTATGGTCAATTGGACTTCGGGCCAGCGGAATATCCTCGCCTCTCTCGACGCCGTCGGCGTCAAACACATCGTTACCTCAAAAGCCCTCGTCGATAGAATCG
>CAYLXJ010000343.1:0-2795 GCA_964387385.1 uncultured Pirellulales bacterium | reverse complement strand
GAACAGGCCACTTAAAACATCCTTTCGCTCCGCTGCCCAGGCGACCGACTCCACGTGAACCGGATGCAATGCGAAAATCGCCGCCGTAAATGCGCTGGGCCATAATGACCCGGTCATTTTCAGAATCACGAGAAACAGAAGGACACTGCTTATTATGTGGATTAGGACGCTTGTCGTGTGGTGGCCTGCGGGATTCTGGCCGTAGATTTCAAAGTCCAGCATATGCGACAGCCAGGTTAGCGGATACCAGTTGGCAAGGTATGTTTCCGTAAATGCCCATACGACAGAGCGCGTCGTTATTCCGCCGTTTACATTGGGATTTTCTGTTATATATGCGCGGTCGTCATAGTTGACGAAATCATTATGCCGAATCGGCTCATATGCAAGAATCGTAGCGGCGATAAGGCCCAGACATACAATTGCCTTTGTGCGACCGCCGCTCGCCATATTTTACTTGCCCTTTGAGCCGGACTTGCGGACGTCGTCTTTTATCCGCTGGATATGGCCTCTGCCGAGACCTTTGACTTCACAGCCAAGCTCGAAATAACGGCGAATCCGGTCGTCGTCCAGTATCCCGAAACAGTCAATTATGGCTATAGGGCCTCCCGCCCATTCGACAATTTTTTTCGGGTCCAGGTCAAGATACTGTTTATGAGGAACCGCTAAAATCAGGGCCGATACGCTTTTTAAGGCCGACTGGAGGTCGTGCTGAACGCGTATATTGACAAGTCCCTCCTGATTCCTGAAAAATCTCGCCCACGAATGCCCCGGTGCAGGATACGTATCCTGGCTTTCCAATTCATACCAGTGTTCAACGTAGGGGTCATGGACGTGCATATCGGCACCCATTTCGGTGAGCTTGCGGGCAACAATTTCTGAGCCGCTGTAGCGGGTGTCGCCGACGTCCTGCCGATAGCTTGCACCGCACAGCAATACTTTTGTGCCGGCAACAACTTTGCCCATATTGCGCAGGGCGTCGCGTGTCAATTCCGCAACGTGAAGGCCTCTGGTGTCATTAACGTCAATGGCCGTAGTCGTCAATTTGAAAATATCATCCTCGAAACCGAGGATGTGCTTGTAGGCCCAATAGCCGAGTCCGCCATCTTTTGGCAGGCAATAGCCGCCGATTCCGGGGCCGGGGAAAATCATATTGTTGTGCGTTGGCCGCATCTTGATGGCATTGACGACCTTAATGAGGTCAACGCCGTTACGCTCGGCGAATAAGCTCCACTCATCGAGAAAAGCGAGCATACTTGCCCTGAAGGAATTTTCAACAATTTTCGTTGTTTCGGATTCGATGGGCCTGTCCATTACCGTCAGGGGGAAATCTTTGGTGTTTAAGATCTCGTGCAGGAATTTTTCGACACGATTTCTCGCCTCATCGTTGCATCCGGAGCATACCCGCCAGAAATCGCGAATTGACGAGACGTAGTGTCTGCCGGGCATAACTCGCTCGAAACTATGCGCTAAAAGCGGCTCAGTTTTTATGCCGCGTTCAGCGAAGGCCTTTTTCATAATCGGCCAGGCGATATATTCAGTCGTTCCTGGGGCTACGGTAGTTTCTATAAGGGTAAGGCACTGGGGCGGCACCTTTCCGCCGATGGTTTTCATAGTCGCTTCGAGGGCGGCCATTTCGACTTTTCCCGTCCTCATATTTCCGAGTTCCTGTTTTGAATAGTCGCACTGAACGTCCACTACCACGCAGTCGGCCAGTTTGAGGCAATCGCTGTTGTAAGTTGCAACGAGTGTCTTTTTTTCAAGGACGCATCGGCTAATCATCGGGTCAACTTCAGGGTCCTCCGCCTTGACTGGGGATTGGCCCCGGTTCAGAATCGGTATCTTCCAGTAGCTTCTTTCGCTGGGTCTTTGGCAGCCGATGACGAATTTGCCGGATTTGCCTGTCTTTTTGTCGGTGGTGTCGGCGATAATCGCCGCCATAACAGCGCCGACAAATCCAACACCCATAACCACGACAATTTCCTTGCCATCCTTGCGTGCGGCGTTTGCAAGCGCCTCAACGCGTTTGAACTCAGCCGCGTAATCTTCTTTTTTAGGCAACGGGAATTTTTCGCCTTCGGGACTCACCGAGTAATCAAGCATTCACTGTTCCTTTCTATTGTGCTTAATTATTATTTTGTAATATCTGTGTTGGGCATAAAATATACCCGTAAGAGTTTACACCCAAATATTTGTCTGGCAAGCAATTTCTGCCTGAATGTGTATTTAATAGAAAGCGGCAGTTATTTATTCTAATGCTTTGATTTGTGGACCTGTTCCTTTATTCGCCGAATATGGCCTCTGCCAAGACCTTTTACCTCACAGCCGAGTTCGAAATACTGCCGGATTTTATCATCGTCGAGGATTCCGAAGCAGTCGATAATCGCAATAGGGGCTCCGGCCCAGGCAACAACTTTGGCAGGGTCAAGGTCAAGATAGTGTTTATGAGGAACGGCAAAAATCACCGCCTCAACACCCTTCATGGCCCCGGCCAAATCCTTTTGCACGCGTATATACGCCAAATCCTCCTGTTTATGGAAGAACCTTGCCCATGACTGCCCCGGCGCAGGGTAAGTGTCCTGATTTTCAAGTTCAAGCCAGTGTTCGACATAGGGGTCATGCACAAACATTTGCGCCCCCATTTCGGTAAGTTTACGAACGACTATTTCTGAGCCGCTGTAACGGGTGTCTCCGACGTCCTGGCGGTAGCTGGCCCCGCAAAGCAGGACTTTAGCGTTGGCGAGCATTTTGCCCATATTGCGAAGCGCGTTTCGAACCAGCTCCGCGACGTGAAGCGA
>CAYLXJ010000342.1:0-2819 GCA_964387385.1 uncultured Pirellulales bacterium | reverse complement strand
AGCCGTAGTTGTTGGCAACAGTCCCGAACCTGTAAATCAAATTCCGGACAACCAGCGTTCCGCCAGTAGCGTTCCAGACAGCATTACGGCTTGAGGCGCCTTTGCTCAGCACCTGCGTATCCAGAATACCCGTTCCGGACAGGTTGTAAGTTGCGGTAGCGTCTGTAGCATTAGAAAGACGCAGTTCACCGCTTGTGCTGGTAGCATGATAAACCCTTACAGTTCCGGAGCTGTGATTGACAGTTCCTGACCCGGTAGCAGTTCTTGAAATCCCGAAAAGCTCGGTTGAACCCTTTGATATGGTCAAATTTGCACCTGTGTTGACGTTCAGAACAACATTACCAACTGTGCCGCTATTCATCAAAACGATGCCGACTGACTGACTTGAGTCGAGGTTCACTGTGCTGTTGCCGCCAATAGTTGCAGTGCCAGTTCCTTCAGGATAAGCGGACCAGTTGGCGGTATCGCTCCAGTTGCCGTTGTTGCCGCTGACCCAGGTACCTGATACATCGGCTGCCTTAACAGTTGTGCCTAAAGCAAACAAAAAAGTAAAGACCAAAAATAAACTTACACTCTTTCTCATTCTCTTACTCCTCCTACTTCAAACTTATTTAAAAGAAACGCGCGCTCTCTACCTATACTTCTTAACCTTCATATCCAGCACAAACCGGATACAACTACACAAGGCACACTCACTCATTCTAAAAGTGATTTTCTCAAAATTTAAAATTTGAAACAAGGGCGTTTTACGCACAAATAAAGTCAATTTCGCGCAAATCCGTAAGTGCAATGAAATCAAGGGATTAGGGCATATTTCGGGGCAGGCAAATAATTTTACCGCTTAAATTATGCAGGCGGTTAAGACGATAAAATTGAAGGACTTATAAAATTTTGTATTTCCGATTAAAAAACAGGTTCGGGCAGGAATTCGGGCAGGAATTCGGACGGTTACAGGGACTCTCCGGACACAGAAAATCGCGAGATGTTGACAAAGCCATTTAAAAAAGATATAATTGTCAACCACTTCGGTTTTAACAAAAATTCCTGTTCATACCCGAAGCCGGAAAAAACGGCTGTGACGAAATGAAAGAAAAGATTAAAATAGCTTTCGCCCACAATAATATCACACACAATACCGAGGGGCTGATGGCAGGCATCTCGCAATACATCCGCGACCGAGGCGACCGTCAGCTTATTATATGGCCTGACTGCTCCGAAAAATCGCTTAAATTCCTCAAAGAAAGGGGCTGTAAAGGGGCATTTGTAAGCGTCCAGACGACTTCAATGGCCCAAAAGATGCTTCATATCGGCATACCTGTTATAGGCGTTGCAACGATACAAGACCTTGATAATCTTCCGTTTATAAGCGCAAATTCCAAAGAGGTCGCCCAAATGGCCAGCGATTATCTGCTGGAGAAGAAATTCGAGAATTTCGCGTTTTTCGGGCTTACGCAGGCAAAATGGTCAGCCGAACGGCTGGAACATTTTTCGCGTTACCTGGACAAGAGGGGATACAATCTGCACGTATTCAAGGAAAAGCAGGTCCTTCTTACCAACGACCAGGCGCCTTTTACGAGGTTATGGATAAAGACGACACTCAACACGGGACAGGAAAAACTTATAGATTGGCTAAAACAATTGCCCAAGCCGGCGGCGATACTCGCCAGCACGGACATATTCGCCTGTCATCTGATAAACGTGGCGAGGGAAGCAGGCATTAACATACCGGATGAAATCGCCATTCTGGGTGTCAACAACGACAACGCAATATGCAACATCTGCGACCCGCCTTTGTCGAGCATCGCGTTTAATTTCAAGAAGGCCGGCTACGACGCGGCAAAGCTTCTGGATAAAATGATACAGGGCCAGGCGACGATGGAGGGGCAGTGTATCGAGATACAGCCGACGCATGTGGAAACGCGCGGTTCAACCGACGCATACGCAATCGACGACCCCGACATCGTGAAAGCGATGAAATATATCAGGCAAAACGCGAATTTCCCGATTCAGGTCGATTCGGTCGCCGACCACGTGTATATGAGCAAGCGCCTGCTGCAGATGAGATTTCATAATATAATCGGAAAGTCCGTGCACGATGAAATTGTTTCGGCGCATTTTGAAATAGCCAAGGCATTACTTGTTGAAACAAATCTTGGAATCGATGAAATAGCCGAGCGTTCGGGCTTTCATTACACTTCAAATATGAGACGGGCTTTTAAGAAGCTTACCGGCATGCTTCCACAGAAATACCGCCAGATTTACCACGCACATTAAAGACGTCCTTCGGAAATCCCAAATTTCAAAACACAAATAACAAACAAATTCCAAAATCCAATCATCAAACGACTCAAACGGCACGCGTTAACAGTTTGGAATTTGATTTTTGTAATTTGGTGCTTGTTTGCTATTTGGGATTTGATAATTGAGATTTTTCTTTTTTCTGTTTTTCTGCCAGGAAGATTTCGAGGTTGGCTTTGGCGGGCTTATAGTCCGGATTGATTTGCAGGGCAAGGTTGAATTGCTCAATCCCCTCATCGATTTTTCCCATATTTGCAAGAGCATAGCCAAGATTGTTATGAACGGAGGGGTTATTTATTCTTTTAATTGCGATTCTGTAGTGCTGAACCGCCCGTGCATAATCGCCTTTGGCCGTCATCGCAAGGCCCATATTAGCGTTTGCTTCCGCATCGTTAGGATTCAATGTCAAGGCTGTTTTGAAGCATTCAATGGCGTCATCAAGCCGGCCTGCCTCGAATAGATTTGTGCCGAGATCGTTATGGTTTTCGACAATGTCAGGTTTGAGCCGGACGGCCTCCATG
>CAYLXJ010000341.1:0-2839 GCA_964387385.1 uncultured Pirellulales bacterium | reverse complement strand
AGCCTGACGCAGGAACAACCGGCGCAGGATGGTTCGGACGCAAAGGACCCAAACAGGACTGGGCGACGAAAACAGGGAATGTTTCCCGGCGGTGGAAATTTTGACCCCAACCAGCTCGATGACGAGACACGCGAAAGATTCAGAAGGTTCAAGGAAATGGCCGAACGCGGCGAAATGCCGCAGTTTGACCCCAATCAGCTCGACGAACAGACCCGCGAGCGAATCAGACAATTCAGAAGCCGTATGAGGGAAAATTCCAATGGAGCAGCCCAGCGACAAGAACCTTGATTTTGCAGGCGACGGCTCCATCCTCGTATTCGAAAATCTCTGTAAAAATTACCAGGTTGGCAGCGTCGAGCTTAAAGTTCTCCGTGGTATCGACCTCGTCATAAAAAAAGGCGAGTATGTTTCGATTATGGGCCCAAGCGGCTCAGGCAAATCGACGCTTCTCAATCTTATCGGCTGCCTCGACCGCCCGACCACCGGAAAATATTATCTCGGCGGCCAAGACGTCTCCACCCTGGATGACGACCAGCTTTCCAGTATTCGCGGCAGACACATCGGTTTTGTCTTTCAATCGTTTAATCTCATCAGCCAGCTTAACATCATAGAAAATATCGAAGTGCCGATGTTCTATCAGGGGATTTCGGAACACCATAGTGAAATAAGGGCAAAAGAGCTGGCTGGAATTGTAGGACTCGGCGACCGCATAAAACACAGACCTTCGGAATTAAGCGGCGGACAGCAGCAAAGAGTCGCTATCGCAAGGGCGTTAGCCAACGACCCGCTGATTGTCCTTGCTGATGAGCCGACCGGAAACCTGGACAGCTCAAGCGGCAGAGACATTCTTAACATCCTCGACCAGCTACACGAGCATGGAAAGACCCTTATTGTAATTACTCACGACGAGGATATCGCAAAACACTCACAAAGAGAAATCCGGCTTTTGGACGGCAAAATCGAAAAACAATGGTATAACCACTGAAATTATGCTTCTTTACAAAACAAAACGAACGCTTAAATTAGGCATCAAGAGCTTATGGCTTCACCGGCTGCGTTCTACGCTGACGGCGCTGGGCATCATATTCGGCGTGGCGTCGGTAATCGCAATGCTGGCCATCGGCGAAGGCGCAAGCCGAACCGCACAGGAGCAAATCGCCCGCCTCGGCTCTCTTAATATCATCGTTAAAACCGTCCAGCCGCCCGAAAACCAGCAGGCAAGCGGCCAGCAGCAGATAATGCAGGAATACGGCCTGACTTATAAGGACGCTGAACGCTTCCGAAATAGTATCCCCAACGCTCAAGTCGTCGTCCCCGTTCGCCGGGTACCTCATCAGGCCTGGTATAGAAACCGCAAGGTTCCTATCGAGGTCATAGGCACCGTCCCCTGGCATCTGGAAACCGCCCCGATTCATCTTGTTATGGGCAGGTTTCTTGCTGCCAATGATATGGACTACAAACAGGACATCTGCGTCGTCGATGAAAAAATCGTTAACGACCTGTTCACTTTCGATGACCCGCTGAACCAGTACGTTAAAATCGGAAGTGATTATTACAGCGTCGTAGGAATCGTAAGCACCCAACCCCTGATTTCAACAGCCACGACACAGGAAATACAGGAAAACAAGTCCCAGTCGAAACAGTCAGGGGCAAACGCTGGAAATATCTACATCCCCCTGCCTACGGTTAAGGACCGCTTCGGTGAAATGACTTTGCAGGGAAGCAGCTCGGGCCGAAGCATTCAAAAAGTCGAGTTGCAGGAAATCATCGTTAAAGTTGACAACGCCGACCTCGTCCTGCCCGCGCGCAGCATTCTTCAGACGGTGCTCGAACGCTTCCATAAAAAAAATGACTACCAGATAATCGTGCCTCTCGAACTATTGGAGCAGGCAAAACGTACACAGCGAATCTTCAGTATTGTGCTGGGCTCAATCGCGGCAATTTCGCTGCTGGTCGGCGGAATCGGAATTATGAACATAATGCTCGCTACAGTAAGCGAGCGTACACGTGAAATAGGTATTCGCAGGGCGCTTGGCGCTAGGCGAAAAGACATTATCCTCCAGTTTCTCTCAGAGACGCTTCTGCTGACGTTCGCAGGGGGATTGCTCGGCATAGTCCTCGGCTGCACAATTCCCTATTTCGTGACCCATTTCGGCAATATGCCCACCGTAATTACGGGCACGTCGCTATTGCTGTCTTTCGGGATATCAGGGGCGGTCGGCGTCGCTTTTGGCTTGTATCCTGCTTATCGAGCCGCGTATATGGACCCAATCGAGTCCCTCAGGCACGAATAATACCGCACCCCAATACGGCCCTTCATAAAAACTACCAGTTCGGCGGACACTCGGGATCTTCCGGATTGTTGCAGACAAGCCACTGGGCGGCGAAATCGCTGAAATCGAAAAAGTCAACCGCACCGTCGGTCGGCACAAAATCAGCCCCGTGGCAGTTGTCCGGCGTTGTGCAATCGTTATTCAGCCAATACTCAACGAACGTATCGAGGTCGTCGTAATTAACATAGCAGTCGCCCGTTGCGTTTATGTCTGCGGCAAGACGGTGGCCAGCCGCTATAACCTCGACACAATTCGAATAAACAGGTGCATCAGGCGCATTAACTACAAATCCGATAATCACCTGGCGGTTCGGACTGTTATGCGTGGCAGCCGGGGTCTCAAAAACACCTGTCGCATCTTTGTGCCCGGTTATACCCGTGGCCGTCGAATTAATCGGCTGGTCGATACCCTTGGTAAAGTCGGCACCCAGCGTGTATGAACCAGAATTTCCGCAGGTGGCACCGACAATCACCTGATTCTAGTAGACCTCACTGATACCGGGGTTA
>CAYLXJ010000340.1:601-2845 GCA_964387385.1 uncultured Pirellulales bacterium | reverse complement strand
TGTTCTTATAGGTTATTTTGTATGCCCGCTACTCGTTATTTCAATTTGCATTTCTCTTGCTGTTTTTTTCAAGCGTTACTGTCGCAGTTTATACAATTTAATGACAGGTTGGCGGTGACGAATTTTTAAGAAACTCATCGAGCTTACATCGATGAGAGTTCGACTCCATCTTTTGAAAGTACCTGTCACTCGTCTTATTCTACAAGTTTACTTTGTTACGAAGGGAGATAATTCGCGGAGGCGGGAGATAATGGGAGGGATTTTTTCGATTGTATAATCGACTTCTTCTTCGGTGTTGTATCGGCTCAAGCTGAACCGAATTGAGCCGTGGGCTGCGGTAAAAGGAACGCCCATAGCGCGGAGGACGTGAGAGGGCTCCAGCGAGCCGGACGTGCAGGCAGAGCCGGAGCTTGCGCAGATGCCGAATTTGTCTAACATCAATAAAATTGCTTCACCCTCGATAAACTCGAAACTGATATTAGTCGTATTGGGCAAGCGGTTTTCGGGGTTGCCGTTGACCATACAGTCGGGGCATTTTTCGAGGATGGCCTTTTCGAGCTTGTCGCGCAGGTATTTTACTCGCTTGGTTTCATCGTCGAAATTCTGCATAGCAAGTTCGCAGGCCTTTCCGAGGCCGATTATTCCGGGGACGTTTTCAGTGCCCGCGCGACGGCCTCCTTCCTGATGTCCGCCTAACATAAAGGGCGTCAACCGAGTTCCTTTGCGGACATACAGGACGCCGATACCTTTGGGGGCGTGCAGCTTGTGGCCTGATATGCTGAGTAAATCGATACTGCTCTTCGACAGGTTGATGTGGATTTTACCTACTGCCTGGACCGCGTCGGTGTGAAATACAATACCTTTGTCCGTAACCATTTCAGCGATTTTTTCAACGGGGAACAACGTGCCTGTCTCATTGTTGGCATACATAATCGTAACAATAGCGGTATCGTTATCTAACTGGTCATCGAGAAAACCGATATCGAGCCGACCCTTTCTGTCGACGGGAATTTCGACGACGGTGTAGCCGTGATTTTCGAGGTCGCGGCAGACGCTTAAAACAGCGGGATGCTCGACGCGGGTGGTGATAACCTTGTGCTTGTTAGGATAAGCGGCCAGCGTTCCTTTTATGGCGGTATTGTCGCTTTCGGTGCCGCAGCCGGTGAAGATGATTTCGGAAGGGTCGCAGCCGAGAAGCGCTGCGACTTTCTCGCGTGCCTCGCGGATTTTGATACCGACCTGCCCGCCGAAGGTGTGCATACTCGACGGATTGCCGTAAACGTCGCAAAAATAGGGCTTAATTTCTTCGAGAACTTCCTCGGCCACTTTGGTCGTCGCGTTATTGTCGAAATAAACCGTCTTCATCATTTAGCCCCTGTGATGATGCTGCTGGTCGGCTGATTCCTTGTCTTCCTCTACGTAAAGCTCAGGGCTGACGAACTCCTTCAGGCGCGCCTCGACCACGTCTTTTATCGTAAACTCCGCAAGATGACACTGTGCGCACATACCCCTGAACGCCACGATTACCTTGTCGCCCACAACGTCAATCAGCTCGATATTGCCGCCGTCGGCACGCAGGGCAGGGCGTATTTGCTCGTTGATTGTCTGCTGAATGAGCTGAATTTTCTGAATGTTGGTCAGTTTTTGGCCTTTTGCCGGTATCGTAATCGGCGGCTGCTTTGCCATTTCGCCCCGGACGCGTTCGATAATTTTCTCAATTTCGCCCTTGCAGCCGCCGCAGCCCCCGCCCGCTTTACAGTAATTGGTAACCTGTTCAACAGCCGAGAGGTTGTTTTCGCGTATGACTCTTTCGATTTCCTTTTCTGTAACGCCAAAGCAGGTGCAGACAACCCTGCCCTCGAGTTCGTGCTTCTTTTTGTCGCCTGTTTTATAATTTTCGATAGCCGCTTCGAGCGCCTCCCTGCCCATAACCGAGCAGTGCATTTTCTGCTCAGGCAGTCCGCCGAGGTAGTCGGCGATTTCCTTGTTTGTTACTTTCGATGCCTCTTCGATTGTCATTCCCTTGATAATCTCCGTCAAAACCGAGGAACTGGCTATAGCGCTTGCACAGCCGAAGGTTTTGAATTTTGCGTCCTTAATTCTGCCCTTTTCGTCGAGTTTGAAAGTCAATTTCAGGGCGTCTCCGCAGGCCAGCGAGCCGACCTCGCCAACACCGTCGGCATCAGGTATTTCCCCGACGTTTCGCGGATTAAAAAAGTGGTCTCTGACTTTATCCGTATATTC
>CAYLXJ010000340.1:0-591 GCA_964387385.1 uncultured Pirellulales bacterium | reverse complement strand
TAACCGTTACCTCTGGCTCGCTTCAAGGGCACATTCAAAGTCAGTTATTATATCATCAATATGCTCAGTGCCAACAGAAACGCGGACATAATCGGGCGTTACACCGGCTGCAAGCTGTTCGGCTTCGCTTAATTGCGAATGCGTTGTGCTGGAAGGATGTATGACAAGTGTCTTGCTGTCGCCGATATTGGCGAGATGGCTGGCCAGCTTGACACTGTTTATGAATTTCACACCCGCTTCTCTGCCGCCCTTTATACCGAAGCCGAGAATAGCTCCCTGGCCATCCGGCATATACTTTTTAGCCAGCTTGTAATCCTTATGCGAAGGCAAACCCGGATAATTCACCCACTCAACCGCTTTATGTTTTTCGAGCCACTGGGCGAGTTCTAGGGCGTTTTCGCTATGTCTGGCCATACGCAAATGCAGCGTCTCAATTCCCTGCAGGAACAAAAACGCGTTAAAGGGCGACATACAGGAACCCATATCCCTCAGAAACTGAACCCTCGCCTTGAGGATATACGCGAGGTTGCCGAAGCTTTCGACGTATTTGACACCGTGGTAGCTCGGGTCCGGCTCGGTCAATTCAGGGAA
>CAYLXJ010000339.1:0-2851 GCA_964387385.1 uncultured Pirellulales bacterium | reverse complement strand
GGCGGATTGCTCGATTGGTCTTCAAACGTATATCGCTCCATATGGCCAGGTCAGTCAGGAAATCCTGAATCCCGAAAGCGGTCTGTATCGTTTTTCGCCGGACGTTACTGTTCTGATTGCAGAGGCGGATTCACTGTCACAAAATCCAATTGAGGCGGCCGAAACGCTTATTACGCTTTCAAAAACATTCAGGGAAAAAACAGCGGGAATTCCGGTCGTGTGCACATTTATAAACAAGCCCGCCTGGCCTTTGCACATATTGCAGACCGAGCACGAAAATCAACTGGCAAAAGCCAATCAAGTCCTAATGGAAAACCTCGCAGGCGACTCCCGCATGCAGGTTTGCGATTTGGATTCTCTTGCTGCCTATTTCGGTTACGCTAATTCGATTTCGCCTGAAATGATGGCAATGGCGAGGACGCCTTTTTCAGAAGGTTTTCTTGTGCTGCTTGCGAAAAAGTTAGTCGCATACTTCAAAGCAAAAGCGGGCATCATACGCAAGTGTCTCGTTCTCGATTGCGATAATACCCTGTGGGGCGGAATAATCGGCGAAGACGGTATCGACGGAATCGCCCTCGGCCCGGACTGGCCCGGACGCGAATACGTTAATTTTCAGAAGGCAATCCTCGAACTTTATAAACAAGGCATCATCTTGGCGATCAACAGTAAAAATAACGAGCAGGATGTGATGCAGGCCCTGCGTGAGCACCAGCATATGGTTTTGAAAGAAGACCAATTCGCAGCCATCGTTGTGAACTGGGAACCAAAGCCGCAAAATATGGTTAAGCTCGCCGAACAGATTAATATCGGTCTGGACACCCTCGTTTTTGTCGATGACAACCCGGCAGAGCGTCAGCTTATGCGCCAGATGCTGCCGCAGGTCGAGGTCCTTGAGCTGCCGGAAAATCCAGCCCTGTTCGAAAAAACGCTTCGGGAAACGTCCTTTTTCGCGAAGGCCTCTCTTACAGAAGAAGACAAAAAGCGAGGCGAGATTTACGCAGCACAGCGTAAACGGATGGAATTGCAGAAAAGTTCCGTTTCGTTCGATGATTTCCTGAAGTCGCTCGAAATGGTTTGTTCAATTCGTCCGGCGGAAGAAAAAGATATTAAACGCGCCTCACAGCTTACCCAGCGGACAAATCAGTTTAATCTTACTACTCGCCGATACAGCGAAGCGGATATCTCGGCGATGATGGCAAATCCAAATTGGCTTATTTATGTTCTTGGATTAAAGGACAAATTCGGCGATAATGGAACTGTGGGTCTGGCTTTGGTGGAGTCGCAGCAGAAATGCAGGCGCATTGATACTTTTTTAATGAGCTGCAGGGTGATTGGCAGACAGGTCGAGGATGCCTTTGTTGACCGGATATGCACAGACGCGTCAAAAGCAGGCTGTGCAAGCGTTTACGCGGAATATATTCCCACCGCCAAAAACAATCTTGTGTCCGATTTTTGGAGTAAGATGAGATTTACTGAGGTAAATAAAGAAGCTCAACGGACTCAATATTCGCGGGATTTGAAGGGATACAAATCACCGCGTTTTGAATATCTTAAGATTTTATGATAAAAGACAAGTTAGAAGCCATATTTCGGCAGTCATTCGAAATAGAGCAGTTTACGGATGACTTGTCCGTTGAAAACGTCACCGGCTGGGACTCGATGGCCCACGTAGGCCTGATTCTCGCGCTGCAGAGAGAATTTAACGTATCAATACCGCCGGCCGATGCGATAAACTTGACCAGCGTAAAAGACATTATTCGATATCTGGCGAATCGAGGATTATCAACTGAAAGTAATTAAATTATTGGTTTAACTTTATAATAACGGGGAAATATGATCGACTCTAAAAGATCTGACAACGGGGATAAAATAAAAACCGTGGCTGTTCTCGGCGCAAGCGGTACCGTGGGAAGCTTAAGTGGAGGGATTATTGCGCAGAACGGTTTGAAAGTTTATTTCTTGAGCCGCACTAAAGAAGGTTCGGAACGAGGTCTGCAGAGGGCGATATCCCAGGCGCGCTCGGAAATGATTGCAGCTAATGTTGTATGCGGGGATTATGACCGGCTTTTTGCCAAGGCCGTCGCCGAAGCGGACTGGGTGGTCGAGGCGGTTGCCGAAGACATCTGCATAAAACAAAAGATGCACGAACAGGTCGAGGCGTATAAAAAGCCGCAGGCAATAGTCAGCTCAACTACTTCGAGCTTGCCGCTTTCGACGCTGGTACAGGGCCGTAGCGAGGATTTCAAAAGGCATTTTCTTTCGACGCATTTTTATAATCCGCCGGGCCGATTGCCTGCCTGCGAGTTGACGGGTATCGAGCAGACGCATCCGGAAATTCTGGATTTTATGCGGCAGTTTCTCGAAAAGCGGCTCAGACGCGTTGTAATACCTGTCAGAAATACCGCCGGCTTTGCCGGCAACAGGATTGCCTTTGTGCTTTTCAGCCGTATTACTTCATTAGTGCGTGAATTCGGCGTGGAAATGATGGATTACCTCATCGGGCCCTATACCGGACGGTTGATGCCGCCGCTGGCCACGCTCGATCTGGTCGGACTTGACATCCACAAAGCGATTATCGGCAGTTTGCAAATAAATACCAGCGACTCTTTCCACGACTGGCTTTCTCTGCCCGACTACATCGACACTATGATTCAGAGAAAACAGTTAGGCAACAAAACCAAAGGTGGTTTTTACAAAAAATTGGAAAGTGGCAGATTCGTATATCTCGACCCGGTCAGTTGTGAGTATGTTGAAGCAATACAGCCACACGTGGCATTTGTGGAAAAGGCTAAGCACTTCGTTCGTATGGGTATGTACAGACAGGCATTTGAAACGATGTTGTCTGCACAGG
>CAYLXJ010000338.1:0-2863 GCA_964387385.1 uncultured Pirellulales bacterium | reverse complement strand
CCGGCGATGTTGTGCGAGTAAGGCCCGGAGACAATATCCCGGTTGACGGCGAGGTCGTGAAGGGGCTAAGCTCAATAAACGAGGCAACAATCACAGGAGAAGGACTGCCCGTTGACAAGGTCCCCGGCATGCAGGTCTTCGCCGGGACAAACAACCTGACCGGCGCTCTGGATATCGCGGTTACAAAGGCCGGCAAAGACACGACATTAGGCAAAGTCCAGTCATTGATTCTGCAGGCCGAGCATACAAAAATACCCATTATGCGGATAATCGACCGCTATGTTAAATGGTACACGCCGACAACGCTGATGATTGCGGGTATTGTCCTGTTTTTCACGCGCGATATCAACAGGGCCATAAGCATTCTCGTAATCAGCTGTCCCTGTGCGCTCATTCTTGCCACGCCCACTGCGATGGTAGCAGCGATATCGGCGGCCGCACGCCTGGGTATATTGGTCAAGAACGTCGCCGACCTCGAAATCGCCGGCAAAATCACGGCGATGGTTTTCGATAAGACGGGCACGCTTACCACAGGCCGGCTGTATGTGACGAAACTGACGCCGGCACATAATGTTGAGCCGTCGAAATTACTGTCGCTGTCCGCCGCCGCTGAGAAAATGAGCAGACACCCCGCCGCAAGGGCGCTATTGGAAGTGGCTAAACAGGCAAATCTCACCCTGCCCGATTCCGATAAGTTTGTCGAGACGCCGGGTAAAGGCGTCACCGCTATGGTGGCCAGCTCCCACATCATTGTCGGCAGGGAGATATTTCTGAAGGAAAATCGCATCGATATGTCAGGCGTCACATCGCCCACCCTGCACGAGGAGCAGGGATTCAGCACACTATACGTGGCCGTCGATAACAAATGCATCGGCTGGATAGGGCTTCAGGACAAGACCAGGCCCGAGGCGCAGCAGGCCGTAAAAGAGCTTGTCGCGGCGGGCGTGAAAAGAGTAACAATGCTGACAGGCGATAGGGACGAGGTGGCAGGACGAGTTGCTGCTGAACTGGGCTGCACGGACTATAAGGCGCACTGCCTGCCGCAGGATAAGCTGGCAATCGTAGAAAAAATCAAGAAAGAAGGCCACACGGTTCTCGTGGTTGGCGACGGTATAAACGACGCCCCGGCCCTTGCAGCGGGCGACCTCGGCATCGCTATGGGAGCGGCAGGTTCAGACGTTGCCATTAATTCCGCGTCGATTGCCCTTTTGAGCGACGATTTGAAACGGCTTCCGGCACTGATGCAGCTTTCACGCAGGACACGTTCTGTTATTATTACCAATCTGGCATTCGGCGTCAGCTTTATTTTAATCGGCTGGTCATTCTCATCTGCTGGTTTGATTATGCCGACTTTGGCCGGTTTCTTGCATTTCGCAAGCTCGCTTGTGGTTGTATTCAACAGCGCACGTTTGGTTCGTCACGGCGAGGAGCTACAGCACTGAAATGGTTCGACAAGCGTAAATTAATCGTATGGCAAACGAACAGGATTGACCTTTTATGGAATACGCGATTGAGACATTCTCACTGACCAAGACCTTTTCGGACTGGTGGGGTAGAAACAGGGTCGTCGCTGTTGACGACCTGAATCTCAAAGTCCGCACAAACGAGGTCTTCGGCCTGTTAGGCCCGAACGGCTCCGGCAAAACAACTACGCTTAAGATGCTTCTCGGCCTGCTTCATCCCACTAAAGGCAGGTCGCTTATGCTGGGCGGCGATGCCACAGACCCGAAAATCAATCGCAGAATTGGTTTTTTGCCGGAAGAATCGTATTTATACAGATATCTTACCGCGCGTGAGACGCTCGATTTTTACGGACGGTTGTTCAAATTGCCCTCGAAAGTCCGCAAAACCCGCATCGAGGCCCTGCTCGATATGGTTGGTCTCAAGGCCGTCGCCAATAGGACCGTCGGGACCTTTTCGAAAGGTATGGCCAGAAGAATCGGGCTGGCGCAGGCGTTAATTAACGACCCCGATTTGCTGATTCTCGATGAGCCGACAACAGGTCTCGACCCCATCGGCACAAGACAAATCAAGGACCTCATTATCGAGCTTGCAGGACGCGGCAAGACGATTCTGCTTTGCAGTCACTTGTTAGCCGACGTAGAAGACGTATGCGACAGGATAGCGATTCTTTACGGCGGCAAAGTTCAGACCGAAGGCGCCGTAAATGAACTTTTGAGACATACAGACAAAATCGAGATTACAACAGACCGGCTAAGCGATAAGGCACTTGAGAAAATCAAACACACAATTGCTGATGAGCACGCCGAATGTGTTATCGATACTCCGATGACCAAGCTCGAGACGTTTTTTATCAATATCGTTGCCGCTGCACAACGACAGGCCGTGCCTACAAGCGGGGCTGAGAGCAAAACAGGGCTTAGTGAGTTTCTCTCCGCCAAGGCCGACGAGCTTGCACGCAAGGAGGCCATAATCGACCAGCTCGTTGCCGTCAAACCTGTTGCGGAGGCGGCCCCGGACACACAGACGCAGCAGGTCACACCGCAGACCGTCTCATCGCCGCCGGCCGATGAAAGTTTACTCAGGCAGTTGACCGAGGCTGACTCGTCGGAATCCAAACCGGTTTCACAATCTCCTCAAGCCAAACCGGCTCCCGTTGAGCCGGACAAATCAGCCGAAAAAATTCTCGATGAGCTGACAGGGCAGGGGGGTAACAGCAATGCGTAGTATCTGGGCCGTTGCC
Organism: uncultured Pirellulales bacterium; assembly: GCA_964387385.1. GTDB lineage: Bacteria > Planctomycetota > Phycisphaerae > Sedimentisphaerales > Anaerobacaceae > Fen-1362. Next base: position 159 of record CAYLXJ010000338.1, on the reverse strand, counting down.
GTCAATACGCTTAAACAGGCGACCCGGCTCAAAATCGCGGCCGTCTTTATTGTTCTTTTGCTTGTGCTTTTGCCCGTGATGGGCCTCAAAATGACAGGCGACGGAACGCTCAAAGGCCGGCTGCAGGGGGAGGTCACGTTCGAGGACTACGTGACCAAT
>CAYLXJ010000337.1:0-2868 GCA_964387385.1 uncultured Pirellulales bacterium | reverse complement strand
TGCCCCCCCCCCCCCATAAGGGCGTACGGATATTTTCCAAAAATATTTTATTTTCCCATCAACATTTACGTTGCCAAAACGCCTTTTATATGTAGGATGCGATTTTAACTGAGAATTCTATATTAAGGATACATATGACTACTCCGCACCTATACAAAAAGGTAGTCTTCCGGCAAAGGCAAATCTTCGGCCTATTCCAATCACTAACTACTAACCAAAGCACTTGTGCTATTATGCTCTTGTGCCCTTTTACTTTGGAGGGATAAAAATGTTTAGAAATATATTGTTAACTTATCTTGTCCCCCTTATTGTACTTTTTACGACCGCTACCTCAATATCGGCTGAAGTTGACCAGACGGCAGACAAACTTATAGCCAGTTATGAAAACAATACTGATCTTGCCTCAACTCTTATAAAAACCGCAGGCGATTATATCTGGAACAGAAAATACGATGAAGCACAGCGTCTATATCAAGCCGTTAATGATAAACAGCCGGATACTGTTTGGGGAATCAAGTCGCGGCTGGGTCTGAGCCGACTTGATATTCTTAATCTTATCGAACAAAAAGAATTCGAGAAAGCTAGCCAACGAGTTGATTCAATAATAACCGCTTTTAAAAATGAGCAGGATTTGTCTGCGGCATTGTTTCATATCGGTCAGGAATTCTTCTGGCAGAGAAAATTTGCCGACGCCTTCAAAATCTTCGAAAAGGGACTCGAAATGTTTCCCAACAGCTATGAATCGGCAGATATGCGCCTCTGGAAGGCAAAGGCCGGCTGCTGCGCCCTTATCCTGCGAAAGGCGCCGCAGCAGGAAATCGCAGCCGCCATAGACAAAATGATAAATGATTTTCAGGGTAATTTAGGGCTGCCCGAGGCGGTGTACTGGATAAGCAAGGAATATGAATGGGCAAAGGGAACCGTTGACGACAGGACGGACTGGCTCAGCGAGCCGAACAGTGTTTATGAGCGCCTGATTCAGCAATTCAGCAGTTCATCTTTCGCTCAGGAGGCAGAATGGGACAAAAAGCGGCTGGCGCACAGGTTAAAAATATTCGAGTTAATAAAAGAAACAGACCAGGACAAAACAAATGCTGCTGTCGATAAAATGGTCGTTGAATTCTCAGGCCGTCCTGAATTAGTCGATGAGCTTCACTGGATCGCGTGCGGATACGAGGAGCAGCAGAAATATCAGAAGGCAAAGGAAATGTTCGAACGGTTGACTAAAGAACATCCGGATACCGAAAAAGGCAAAAATGCCGTTTTAGACATTCGCCGCATCGAGATTCTGGAGGCGATTCAGACAGGAGATTTACAGACAAAAGGTGCTCTCCTGACCAAATTCGTTGCTGATTTCAATCAGAATCCATACGCGGGAAACTGCCTCAGCGCAATCGGAATTAAATTCTACAATAAAGGTTCGGCCCTGAAAGAGTCGGAAGTTAAAAATAGCGACACAGATATATGTTTCCAAATCGCAGCAGACGTTCTTGAAAGAATAGTAAATCAATTGCCTCCCTGCTCAAAAACGGCGGAGTCGTGCTATTTTGCCGGCGTTTGCTGCAGGGAACACTTTGGCGATTACGAAAAGGCCATAATGTACTACCAGAAGGTGCTCGATGAATGGCCGAATTACGAGCATGCCTGGCACGCCCAATACTCGATTGGCGATTGCTATGAAAAACTGTTGGAAAACGGAAAACTTTCACGCTCTGAAGCAATGCCCGAAATAATCAACGCTTATAAAACAGTCGTTGAAAAATATCCCAATTGTCGAAAGGCAAAAGGTGCGATGTTAAAACTTAAAGCCCTTGGATACGAGCAAAACTAAAATAGATTGTAGGAGATTACTGATGCATCCGAAAAAACTCAAAACGATGTTATCTGGAATTTTAATGTTTTATGCCTTGCTATTTCCTCATCACGTTTTCTGCGATGACCCGCTGCAGTGTCCGGCTCGCTCTTATGGAAGGATAAAAGGAATTTGCGTTCAGCCGGAGTTTGCTTTTGTTATTGCTTATCGTTACGGCGTTAATTATAATGACCAAAAATTCGATTATTGGCCACATCAAGGATGCGACTTTACTGAGCCGGCTCATGAATATACGATAAGATGGCTTCCCTCAGGAACGTACGATTTCCACGCAATTTCTCCAGGTTACCTGGAGGGAATATATACTGATATATGGGTACCTAGCTATCCGTACTTTCCTCGCCAATTAGACATAACTCTTACACCCGAAGCAAAAATAACGGGAAAAGTAACAAAATCCGATGGTATTACAGGTATTGAGGGGGTCTTTTTATATGCCGATGATTCTCAAAGCCGGAGTGTCGGCACTGCCGGATTCACGGATTCTTCAGGTTACTATACCATCAGACAATTGCCGGAAGGCACATATAAAATATATGCTTCTTTGACGGGATATAATATTCAGACCATTGAAAATGTGTCGGTGGCGACCGGACAAACCCGGACGGGAATTAATCTTGCAAGCACAAGCGGCAAAATCGAGGGAAGGATTACCGAATCAGACGGAGTTACACCAATAACCGGGGCACATTTATTTAACAACATTACAATTGATATCGAGGACTTTTTCTGTAATGACTCACCCGTTTCTGATTCAGACGGCAGATATGTATTCGAATGCCTGCCGACGGGAAATTACGAAATAGAAGTCCGCACTCCCGACATTTTGGGGCTTATAAACAAATATGAGAACGTTTCAGTAACAGATGGACAAACGACAACACTAAACGTATCGGCCTCAAACGGGAAAATCTCTGGAGTTGTTAGGGATAACTCAAACAATCCCGTAAGCGGTTCGATAATCCGCGCAATAAGGAAGGATATTGTTGACCCCT
>CAYLXJ010000336.1:0-2882 GCA_964387385.1 uncultured Pirellulales bacterium | reverse complement strand
GGGGATTACCGGCACCTTTTTTGCCTTTGGTTCCATACAGGCGCTTGCGGCACAATACGCATTTAAGCCGAAGATAAGGAAAAAATCGCTTGCTGCAATCAGCGTAATTACTCTGATTATTTTGTCGGCCAATGTAGTCGTCCAATTACAGAAACCCGCAGGACAACTCAAGGTTGCCGCCGTCGGCTGGACATTCGACAACGCTAAAAAACTCGGCGAGATTTACTCCGAACAGGGCTTCAATGCCCTTCTGGCCGAACCTATAGCTGACGCCACCCGAAACGGCGCTCGCCTTGTCGTGTGCCCGGAAGGATCTCTGTGGTTTTCTGAAAACCAGAAGCAGGACTGGCTCGACAAACTTTCAGAAATTACACGTGAACACGATATATATCTGGCAATCGGTTATATAGACACCACAAAAAATGAAAACCGGATGATGTTCATCTCGCCCGAAGGCGAAATAATCGGCGAATACACTAAAACGCACCTGACCTATTTTGAAAAATTCAATAAAGGAACGGGCCAACTGGTTCAAATCGACGTTGACGGCTTTGCAGTCGGCGCAATGATTTGCCAGGACGATAATTTTGCCACGCTCTCACGCAAATATGGAAAAAGAGGCATATCGCTTGTCGCCGTACCCACCTGGGATTGGCTTCCGGTAAAAGACGTCCATTTGCAAAATACTATTCACCGAACAATCGAATCCCGCTACGCGATTGTCCGCGCCGGCCTGAACGGAATAAGCGCGATTGTCGCACCGGACGGAAGAGTACTCGCTAAAAAAGACCACTTCAAACAAGGACCCGGTTTCATAATGGCTGAAGTCCCGCTTTATTCGAGCATTACTCTTTTCAGTCGTCTCGGCCACTGGCCGGTTATTCCATGTATTATGTTTCTTGCAGCTTATATTGGTTTCAAATTTAAAGCGGCGCACAATCCCAGCGCGCCGAGGACGCCTGTCTGATTTAAGGAGAAAATAAAATGGGAGAAATCGCGTGTTTGTTAGTGCCGCTGTATATCGCGGCCATCCTGAGCGGGCCCGCCGCTCTGATAATCAGCATAATCGCCCTTATTAAAATCAGACAAATCCGCGACCGCCTCGACGGCAAAACCGTTTCACTGAAACACGAGCCGGAAATTAAACCACCATCGGAACCGCTAATTCCTAAGCCAATATGGGAAGCCGAACAGCCCAAACAGCCGCTACAGCCGGAACCGACGGTCGTCACAGAACAAATGCCGGAAAAAGCGCAGGAAAAAATTACGTTACCGCTCCCTTTAAAAATCGAGCCGGGCGTTTCACTCGAGCAAAAAATCGGGACACGCTGGGTGTTAATCGCAGGCGTCATTACTGTTTTCGTCGCCGCGGGATTCTTTCTCAAGTTCGCATACGAGCATTACTGGATAGGCCCGTGGGGCAGGATAGGTATTGCGACCGTCGCGGGAATTATCTGCCTAACGGTCGGCGAAATAACAAGACGACGCGGCTATGAGATTGCGGCAAAAGGCACTACCGCACTTGGTTTTGCGATTCTTTACGCGGCTGATTTCGCCGCATATCGCCTATACGGATTAATTGGGGTTATACCTGCCTTTGTGACCGCGATTATTATCACCGCCTCGGCTTTTGCCTATGCAGTCATACTCGATGAGGTCATCATTGCTTTCCTCGCGTTACTTGGCGGATTTCTCACGCCGGTGCTCGTCTCGACAGGCGAAAATATGCCCATGCCTCTTTTCGGCTACGTGCTCATCCTGAGCGCAGGTGCAATGCTCTGCGCATATTGGCGAAGGTGGCGGGCGATAAATCTGCTTGCATTTATGGGAACCTTTTTGCTTTACTCCGCCTGGTTCGAAAAATTCTTCCGTTCACAGCTTCACGCCGCAAGTGTTCCTTCACAAATGCCTATCGCGCTCGGCTGGCTCGGCATCTTCTTCGGTATCTATCTTGTCCTGCCGCTTGTTTACGGGCTTGTCAAACGAGTTGCCGCCCGGCTCGATGACGTCTGGCTTGTAGTAATTAACGCATTGTGGACTTTTTACTATCTCTGGACGATTCTTTTCGAAAGAAACCAAACAGGGCTTGCTCTGTGTTCAGCGGGATTGTCCGCTTCGCACCTTGCGATGATGGGACTGATTCACGCCCGCTGCCGTGAGGATAAGCAGCTTCGGCAGGTGCTTTTGTTTATAGGTCTTGCGTTTTTAACTATCGCCATACCGCTTTACTGGAAACTCAATGCGGCCGTTATCGGCTGGACAATCGAGGGCGTTATCGTTGTTTTCATTGGACTAAGATATCGCAGTATTTTGACGCAAATAATGGGCGCCGCCGCCTTTATTCTTGCCTGCGGTAAACTGGTATGGCAGCTTCCGCTCCACACCGAGGCCTTCCGCCTCATCCTTAATCCTGCCTTTGGGATATGGGTATTCGTTTCTGTCGCGCTTTGGCTGGCTCATCTTTTTTACAGAAGACATTCGCAATCTTCCGATGACGCCCTGAACGCTGTCTCGCAGCTTTTCTACGGCGCGGCCGTCCTCGTCCTGTTCAGCGCCGCCTCTCTCGAATGGGCAACTCATTGTAAATATAATCTTTTAGTCGGCTCAGGTCTGCATCACATCGCTCGCGGGCAGTCGATTATTCTCGCGGCCGCGGTGCTTTTGTTCGCAACCAGACCACTTTGTCCGAGAGGGCAGCTTACTGACATCTTAACTATTATCACATTAATGGCAGGCGCCGCTTTTGTGTTATGCTCGCTGATAACGCTGCACACCGGAAAATTCCTGATTTTCGTCAACTGGGATTTCGCCGCTGTATTCGTATTTCTTATGTCAATGCTTGGCTGTCATATCAAATATCGAGTCGTTTCAGAATCACCAAC
>CAYLXJ010000335.1:0-2886 GCA_964387385.1 uncultured Pirellulales bacterium | reverse complement strand
ACTGTTTCGGGCCGGTTGCGGGACGACGTTAATTTCAGTGATGTCCTTAAAGCGATGTTCCCCGGCGGGTCAATCACGGGAGCGCCTAAAATCAGGGCGATGCAAATCATCAATGAAATCGAACCGACTGCTCGCGGCATATATACAGGCAGTATCGGTTATATCGGCCTCAACGGCAGCGTCTGCTCAACGTGCCACGGGCTTCCAGCCCGTGAAGACACGGCCAAGATGGCCGTGCCACCAAGCAGCAGCGTCTGCCTGAATATTGCTATACGCACGATTATCATCAAAAACAATACCGCTTACGTCCAGACCGGCGGCGGCATCGTCGCCGACTCAAATTCTCAGGCAGAATACGAGGAAACTATAATTAAGGCACAGGTGCTGCTGGCGGGAATCGCGGCAGTGAATCGATAATGTCAGAAAAGGTCTTTTTAAACGACAAACTTGTGAATTCAGAAGACGCCCGGATACCGGCCGGCGACGGGGGATTTCTGTATGGGGCGGGTTTGTTCGAGACAATGCGGGCAAATAACGGCGTTGTTTTTCGATTGAGCGACCATTTAGACCGCCTGCTTAATAGCGCAAAGGCATTATTTATCGAGCATTCTTACAGCAAAGAGTACCTCCAAGATTGCGTCAATAAGGCCCTAAAAGCAAATGGTCTGACAGATGCTCGAATCCGGCTGACTATGACAGCTGGTAAGATTTCGCAATCGCAGGATGAGAAAAATGCGACATTGCTAATAACCGCCGTCAAACTGCAGCCATATCCGGCTGAATATTATAGCAGGGGGGTGCTTGTGGTCTTGTGCGCGTTCAGGCAAAATATTATGGACCCGACCTGCGGCCACAAAACGACCAGCTACCTGTCGAGAATGCTCGCTCTCAGGCAGTCGCACGAAAAGAAAGCTGCTGAGGCCTTGTGGTTTACAATCGGTAATCGTTTGGCCGAGGGCTGTATCAGCAACGTCTTTTTAGTGAAGGATTCACGCATTTATACGCCAACTCTAAATACCCCCGTCCTGCCCGGAATCGCCAGAAAGACCGTCTGCGAGCTGGCAATCGCCGAAAAGATTGAAATTGTCGAAAAAGACCTTACAATCAATGACCTGCTAAGTGCGGATGAGGTTTTTATAACAAACGTTATTATGCAGGTAATGCCCGTCATCGGCGTCGAAAAGCACTCCGTAGGCGACGGAAAGCCGGGCACAATGACGAAAAAGATACGGGATTATTACGACGAATTCGTAAAAAAACACTGCGAACAAAAAAAATGAGAGTCAAAGATATTGCACAAGAGATTGAAAAAGTTGTGCCGCTCGGCTTGGCACAGGGCTGGGACAACGTCGGGCTATTGCTCGGCAGTGCAGATAAGACCGTAAAGCGGATACTGCTCACTATTGATATTACCGGCGATGTCTTAAATGAGGCCAAACGACTCAGGACGGATTTGATTCTCAGCTATCATCCGGTAATCTGGGACGGGCTGAAGAAAATAACCGCTGAAGGCCCGACGGATACTGTTTACGAATTGATTCGTGCCGGTATAGCCGTATTTACGATTCATACGGCCTTAGACGCGGCACAAGGTGGCGTAAACGACGGCCTGGCGGATATAATCGGCATCCAAAACGCCAAACCAATCGGCGACTACGTTAACAATCCCGCCGGCGACAACTACAAGCTTGTCGTTTTTGTTCCCATTGATTCAGCCAACAAGGTCGCGGAGGCGATTTTTGCCGCAGGAGCAGGGCACATCGGCAACTACAGCCATTGCGGCTTCTCTGCACAAGGCCATGGGACCTTCCTGCCTCTTGAGGGTGCAAGGCCCACAATAGGCAAGAGAGGCACGTTTGAGAAGGTTACCGAATCGCGATTCGAGACGATAGTTCCTGCCGCTAAACTTGCCAAAGTCATAAACGCTATGCTGAACACTCATCCTTATGAAGTGCCCGCGTATGATATTTTCAAACTCGAGAGTGAGAAGAACAAGTTTGGCTTGGGCAGGATTGGTCAACTTGCAAAACCACTGCCGTTGAAAACAATTATAGCGAAAATCAAAAGGCAAACTGGCGCAAAGGCCATAGGCGTAATCGGGCCTGAAAAAAAGCTGGTCAGGTCAGCGGCAGTATGCGCCGGGTCGTGCGGCAAAATCATCAATCTCGTCATCGCACAGAAAGCCGACCTTTATGTTACAGGCGAATTGAAACATCATCAGGCGCTTGCCGCACAGGAAGCGGGACTGACCGTAATATGTCTTTCGCATACGGTCTCGGAACGATTTATACTGAAAAAGCTGGCCCGACAGTTGCAAAAAACTTTGCCAGCGATAAGAATAAAGGTCAGCAGGAACGACTTTGACCCGTTTAGATGGAAAGAGCTATGACCGAAGAACAGGATGCAATCGTCAATAACGAACAGAAACCGCAGGAACCTATGCAGGATTCAATTGAGACCAATATTGAACAACCGCCTGTAGAATCTGAACCTGAACCCGAACAAGCGGTGAGCAGCGTTCCGCAGCCAGCAGGGGCAGACCATTGCCAGGCGCCGGACAGTGAACCGACGGTTGAGTCGGTCGTGGAGGCGGTGCTTTTCGCAAGCGACGAATCGCTTTCGCCGGCGCGGCTTGCAGAGATAGTCGGGACTGACGTCAGACAGCTTCGCAAACATATTGACGAGCTGAACGAAAAATATAAACAGAACAACAATGCCTTTCGCATAGAGCAAATCGCCGGCGGCTACCAGATGCTGACGCTAAGCACCTACAGTCACTGGCTTAAAAAACTTATCCGCTCGCGAGAGGAGGGCACGCTTAGCCAGCCCGCCCTTGAGACGCTTGCCATCATTGCTTACAAGCAGCCCATCATCCGCGCCGATGTC
>CAYLXJ010000334.1:0-2892 GCA_964387385.1 uncultured Pirellulales bacterium | reverse complement strand
TAAGGGACACCGCGATGCCCCTTACGTATTCCTCGGGACTAATGACAAAAAAGTAATGCGCAGAGGAACACGGGCGGATATTACCCCGACAATACTCGACCGCTTCGGCCTCGACCTAAATAAAATTGAGCCCCGCCTCGATGGTCTGTCGCTTACAAAACCGTATCAGCCGCCGCTCTGGTAAGGCCAGACACCGGCTAAGGCCAAAAGGCGGCAATGGCCACAATCAACCATATCGCCGCCCCGATTGCGAATTTGACCGTTGTGCCGATGAAATGGCCGACAGATGCCCCCACTCCGGAACGTATCGATGCGTCAGGAGTTTTACCTATCGCTAATTCCGCAACCGTCGCAGCAAGGCCCGCGCCTAAACACGCCCCCAAAATTGTCCCGAAAACCGGGAAAATAAATGTCCCTATTATAGCGCCGAATATCGCGCCGAATATGGCCGCTATCGCGCCCAGCCAGCCGGCCCCCGCTCTTTTAGCCCCGCCCGCCCCAGCGAAAAACTCGACCGCCTCGCCCAGAAACGCCAACGCCGCTATGGCAATTATTGTATATACCGAAATGACACCCTGCTCACGTTGCCACCACGCGAACACCGCCGTCGTTATCACAATCAGCCAGTTGCCCGGCAGCGTAAACAGCGTAAACAATAGCCAAAAGCCGTTAATGATTAACAGCAGCGTTGTCCATAAATAAAGCATATGCGAATTTGCCTTGTTTAGCCCCCACCCCCGCGGTGAGGGTCTTCCAAAATAATGATTTGACAATAACAGTAACTTGTAGTATTTTATCACGCTGGTGGGGTGATGCATAGGGCACAATATGATAAAGATTGTCTTTGTAAGACATGGAGAAAGCGTTTGGAACCTCGAAAACCGTTTCACGGGCTGGACGGACGTGGACCTCTCGCCTCGCGGCATAGCCGAATCACACGAAACCGCTGAAGCCCTTAAAAACGCTCGTCTAACTTTCGATATCTCGTTTACATCGGTGCTCAAACGCGCAATCCGGACGCTGTGGCTCATCCTCGACGATATGGACCTGATGTGGCTCGACGTTTACCGCTCCTGGCGGCTAAACGAGCGCCACTACGGCTCGCTCCAGGGACTTAATAAAAAGGAAATGGCAGACAAATTCGGCATCGAACAGGTCCAGATTTGGCGCAGAAGCTACGATGTCCCCCCGCCGCCTCTCGAAAACGACGACCCCCGCCATCCGAAAAATGACAGGCGTTACGCCGACGTCCCGAAAGACCTTTTGCCCGCGACCGAATCCCTGAAGCTGACTCTCGTTCGCGTCCTGCCTTACTGGAATGACACGATAGTTCCCAAACTCAAAGAAGGTAAAAGAATAATCGTCTGTGCCCACGGCAACAGCTTGCGGGCCATCGTCAAACATCTCGACTCGGTTTCCGACAAAGATATCGTAAACCTTAACATACCCACGGGCATACCCCTTGTTTACGAACTCGACGACCGGCTTAACGCAATCCGCCATTATTACCTCGGCGACGAGGAAAAAATTAAACGAGCCACCGAAAAGGTGGCCGGCCAGCTCAGGAGACAACAAGATGCCCGCTGAACGGGCTTTAATTATTGACAATAATCACTATTCGGGTAAACTTGTGAAATTCAGTTAAAATTGAAAGGGCGCGGAAATGAATATAAAAAGAATAGTCGTCCACTGCGTCGATATAGAGGATAAACCCGGCAGTTTGCAGAAATTATTGTCCCAGAGCGCACTGTCCGGTGTGGATTTTCAATGTTTCACGGCCGCTTCCTGCGGAAATAACCGCGGCAGGGCTTTTATCAGCGCCAAAGACCCCCAGAAATTCGAAAGTTTCGCCCAAGAGGCAGGACTCAAAACCGCCGTCGCAGCCGGCTTTCTTATCGACGACAATGACCGCGTCGGCGCCGCTTCCGAAGCCCTTCTCGGTATCGCTGAAAATGATATTAAAGGCCTCGCCGGTTCTGGCGTTGTCTGCGACGGAAAATTCCACCTGTTTATAGCCGTTAACGCCGCCGATGCGGAAAAGGCACAGAAAGCTCTCGGCGGCTAAAATAATAAATCATAATTTATAAATCTTTTATAGGAGTCATTGTTATGGTGCTTTGGATTTTAAGGTTTTTTTTCATAGCTATATTTGTTGCCGTTTTGGTTCTCAGTTTGACTTCCGAGGATATTTCAGGAGGAACACGTCCGGATTTCTTACCGTTGGGCTTGAGCGGACTTGCGCTTTTGGTGTTAACCTTGCTTATTGACTTTTTGACACCCAAAAAATCTTTGACGGCGCTTGCAGGCATCTTTTTCGGTTTGATTGTCGGCATCTTAATCAGTTGGGCGCTGGCGCAGGTTCTCGATATGATTATCGACATATACCGTATAGAGCTAAGCGCTACGGCCGTAAAGGCCCTGAAGTGGATGCTCGGAATATGTATATGCTTTCTCATTATCACTATCGTCATACGCACCAAAGATGACGTCCGTTTCGTCATCCCCTACGTCGAATTCACCAAACAGACCAAAGGCGCAAGACCCTTCGTCCTCGATACCTCCGCAATCATCGATGGCCGCATCGCAGACCTCTACAAAAGCAAACTCTTCGACGCCCCCCTAATCGTCCCACGCTTCGTCCTAAATGAAATTCAGTTGATATCCGATTCCGCCGACAAGCTCAAACGAAACCGCGGCAGGCGCGGCCTCGACATCCTCAAGGAAATGCAGTCCAATACCTCCATTGATATTACTATCGACGATACAGTCGTCCCTGAAATCGAAGAGCTTAAAGGTGTTGACCAGAAACTAATCCTCTTTTCTAAAAATTGCGGCGGACGACTCGTTACCACCGACTACAACCTCAGCAAAGTCGCCGCCGTCCGCGAAGTC
>CAYLXJ010000333.1:0-2893 GCA_964387385.1 uncultured Pirellulales bacterium | reverse complement strand
TGCGCGGGGGGCTTTATGAGGAATTTTTCACGGACGCCCGCACAATGCTTGTGCCTTTTATGAATCCTGAAGTTTACGGCCGAAGCATTCTCGAAAACAGCTCATTTATTGCGCCCAGTGTCTGTCCCGACCGCAAAGCCCGCGGCCGGGGTTTCGTTGCCAGATTAAGCGGCAGCACGGCCGAATTCATACATATATGGCTCTTGCTGACGATGGGAAAACGGCCTTTTACAATAAAAGACGCCCAACTGTGTTTCGCCTTATCGCCCGTCCTGCCCGGCGAATGGTTTACGGCCAAAGAAAAATCGCTCAGATGGAAAGGTGCTTCCGTTAAGATTCCCTCCAACTGCTTTGCCTGCACACTTTTAGGCCGAACGCTTCTGGTTTATCATAACCAGCAGCGTAAAAAAACGTTTGGCAGCGACGCCGTAAGGCCTGTTCGATACATTTTAGATGAAAAGGAAGAAATTAAAGGCCCCTTAGTTTCCGAAGGCCTGGCTGAGAAAATCCGGAACTGCTCATTCAAACGCATCGACGTTTGGCTTGAGTAGGCATGTAGGCCTATACCATATGTTAGAAGACGGACTTTCCCGTTCCAAAAACACCAGGTCCGATGTTAACAGGGTGTTAAATTGAAAGTAAAAAGAAAGAGATAACCGTCTTTGGTAAGAAAGTTATCTCTTTAAACCAATAGCGGGGGCAGGATTCGAACCTGCGACCTCCGGGTTATGGGCCCGACGAGCTACCAGACTGCTCTACCCCGCGGTCAATAATTCCAAATCTATCAGAAAACGGCTGAATATCAATAATAATTACGATTATAATTTCGCTTTGATTTTGGCGGCGATGGCCTCGGCCCTGCCGTGAGGATATTTAAACGACGGCCACTGATTAAAGACGCCGTCGCCGGCGTTTCGCGGAATTATATGAAAATGCAAATGGTCAACGACCTGCCCGGCCGCTCTGCCGTTATTACAAAGGACGTTATAACCATCCGAATTCATCGCAGAAACGATGGCGCCTGTGATTTTGCCCAGGCGCATCCAGACCTGGCCCAAAAGTTCGGGCGGGCAATTATGAACTTTTTCAACGTGCGTCCGAGGCATCACTAATGTATGGCCGTCGCTTACCGGCCCGATATCGAGAAACGCGACAACAACATCGTCTTCGTAGATTTTTATGGCGGGAATCTGCCCCGATATTATCTTGCAGAAAATACAGTCCTGTGCGCTCATAATCTCTCCCCACACAGTTTTTAAAAATAAATTACTGGGCTGCAGCCGCTGCTTTTTCCGGTTCTTTTTTCTTCGCCTTCTTACCCTTCTTGCCGCCCTTCGGCTCTTTCTCGATTGTTTCTGCGCCGACTAACTGCAGTAAAACCAATTCGCCATTATCACCCAGCCGCCTTTTGGACAAATGAATTATCCTCGTATAGCCGCCTTTGCGGTCAAGATACCGCGGCCCTATATCACTGAACAGTTTGCCGATTATCGTTCCTTTCTTTACCGGCACGCCGTCTTCTTCCTTGATTATGTCATGGTTGCCTAACAATGATATTGCGCGGCGTCTGTCCGCCAGCGTTCCTTTTTTTGCCAGCGTGATAAGCTTTTCGGCAAAACCTTTGACCTCTTTTGCCTTGCGAATGGTCGTCGAAATCGTCTCATTTTCAAAAAGCGAGACCGCCAGATTCCGGCGCAACGCCGTACGATGCTCGCTTGTCCGGCTCAACTGTCTGCCCGATACTCTATGACGCATAATTCAAAATTCCTCAAATCAATCCGCCCTACAAAGCGGGCTCAAACCAAACAATTAATCAATTCCCGTCATCCCCAGCGATAAACCTATATCCGCCAGTTTTCTTTTGACCTCGCGTAGGCTGGTCTTGCCGAAGCTGCGAACCTCCAGCAGCTCCTGCTCGGTCATCTTGGCAAGCTGCCTGACTGTCTCGACTTTTACTGACTCCAGACAGTTGCTTGCCCGCACCGAAAGCTCAAGCTCCTGAATGGGCATATTAAGCTTGGCCTCAAGCTCCTTATCTACAAGGGGCTTTGCCTCTTCTACGGCTGCCTCGCCGCTGACGGTCTCTGCCCCGACTTCGCTGTACTGCACAAATGGATTGATGTGCTTGCGAAGGATTTTGGCCGCCTCGACCAGCGCCATCTCCGGCGTTATGGTCCCGTTGGTCCATATCTCGAGTATCAGCCGGTCATAGTTTGTCTTTTGCCCGACGCGCGTGTCCTCGGTGGAATAACGCACCCTCGTAACCGGTGAATATACGGCATCTAACGTTATTCTTCCGATTTCCTGTTCATATCTGTCAGCCGTCGCGAGCCGCTCCGAAGCGGGCAGGTAGCCCCGTCCGCTTTCGACAACCATTTCCATCTCGAAATTCACGTCCTTGGTGAGAGTTGCTATTACCTTGTCCTTGTCGATTATTTCAATAGATGGGTCGGCCTCAATATCGGCCGCTGTAACTGTGCCCGCCTTGTTGGCTGAAACCTTCATCACCTTCGGCCCCGGGCCGGTAAGCCGGACCGTCAGGTTCTTAACGTTTAAGACGATGTCCGTAACGTCTTCCATCACCCCGTTTATCGAGCTGAACTCGTGGCTGACGCCCGCTATCTTGATACTTGTAACAGCGCTGCCTTCCAGCGAGCTGAGCAAAACCCGTCTTAAGCTGTTGCCGATGGTTGTGCCGAATCCGCGCTCGAACGGCTCGATATAAAATTTACCGTATCTGTCAGAACCAATCTTTCTATCGCGTTCGACACGCGTCGGCAACTCAAGACCACGCCAGGTAACTCTCATACAGGCCTCCACAGACCTATTATCAATAACCAGTTTCTACCAAACGTTTTATAATTATTACACCGACCCGATTATCTCGAGCAGA
>CAYLXJ010000332.1:0-2927 GCA_964387385.1 uncultured Pirellulales bacterium | reverse complement strand
TGCTTAGCCGCTGCCGGAACGGCAGTGCAATTTTGCCTCTTTGTTTAGAAAGGGCATATTAACCTTAAAAGCGTATAATTTTTATGAGACGTTCTTGCGTAAATACTGAAAATAAGCACGACGAGGCTGCCGGCATATCGCTTTTGGAGCAAATCACTCCTCTGGCGCATCAGATTAACTGCCTCGATATCCAGCGTATCGCCGCTATCTGTGTCCGCAAAATACCCCATCTGCTCGGTGCCCGCCTCGCTTCGCTGTATGTTCTTGACGAAACCAGCGGCATCCTGCACCTGCAGAAGTCAAACCATCCCTATATGATTAATAAAATCGTCTCCCTTAACCAGAATCCTCCTTCGGTTATGGTTTTGACTGCCAAAAACAAAAAACTCCTCCACATAAACAATATCGATGTCCATAACCAAACCGAGATTAAAAAGATGCAAAGGCCGTTCGCCGCCAATTACACCACCAAAAACTGTCTTATCGTCCCGCTTTTGTGCCAGGAAAAGGTCGTCGGCGTCCTCAACCTCGCCGATAAGGCCGAAAACGAGGGCTTCACCCGCGAAGATATCGCCCTCGTTGAGCTGCTCGGGCAGTTAATCGGCGCATCAATCGGCAATATCTCGCTTTTTGAACGCATCCAGCACCAGGCCCAAACCGATGGCCTGACGGGCCTGGCCAACCACAGGACCTTCTACGAGATACTCGAGAAGGAGCTTTGGCGCTCCAAACGCTATGGCGAGCAAACCTCTCTCATTATGGTCGATATCGACAACCTCAAAAACATCAATGATACATTCGGCCACAAGGCCGGCGACTGCGTAATCATCGAAATAAGCCGCAGAATCAGGGAATCAGTCCGCCAAATCGATACTGCTGCCCGTTATGGCGGCGATGAGTTTGCCATCATCCTGCCCAATACCTCCCTTACCGACGCCACCGTCGTCGCAGAGCGTATGGTAGCCGTCGTCTCGGGGTCCCCCGTTGTCTGCAAAAAAGACGAAATCCCCATCTCAATCAGCGTAGGCCTGGGCCAATACGGTCCCGACGACACCCCTGACGACATCACCGCCCGCTCCGACAAGGCCCTCTACGCCGCCAAACAGGCGGGCAAAAACACCTTCAAAATCTTTCAATCCGGCAAAAAATAACCTTTCAATTCCCCTTTTCCTCCGATTCTGATTGATTTTCACTTTCAAATCAGCGTATAATCATTATGGTTGATTAAAAGGTAAATGCGCAAACGTCAAAATTAGCGAGGATAGGAATATGTCCGGACATTCACATTGGGCTACGATAAAACATAAGAAAGCGAGTGCTGACGCGAAACGGGGGAAGGTGTGGAGCAAGGTCGCAAGAATGATAATTATGGCGGCCAAGAAGGGCGGGGGCGACCCTGACGCCAACCTGGCCCTGAGATACGCGGTTGACAAGGCAAAGAGCGTCAGTATGCCGCGAGACACGATTGAAAAGGCAATCAAAAAGGCGACCGGCGAATTGGGCGGCGCTTCCTTCGAGGAAGTAACATACGAGGGCTACGGGCCGAAAGGCGTCGCGATTATGCTCGAGGTCCTTACCGATAACCGCGCGCGCACGGTTGCGGAGGTAAAAAAAATCTTCGAACGGCACGGCGGGGCCTTGGGAACGACGCACTGCGTCGCGTGGATGTTCCATCAGAAGGGCTTCATAACGGTCAGGACGGACAAGGTCAGCGAGGACGACCTGATGGAAGTAGCGCTGTCGGCGGGGGCCGACGATATGAAAAATGCGGGGGAGTTTTATGAAATTACCTGCCAGCCGGTCGCCTTCGAGGGTCTTAAAAAAGCGCTCGCGGCCAAATCGATTCCGGTCGAGCTGGCCGAAGTGACGAGAGTGGCGTCAAGCGAGGTCCCGATAACCGACGTCGAGACCGCCAGAAAAATCGTCGCACTTATGGACGAGTTCGAGGAGCACGAGGATATCCAGAACGCCTCCGCCAACTTCAATATCCCCGACGACATTATGGCCAAAGTCGCCTCGTTGTAACAGGCGTTTGACGAACAGTCATTTTCCCTCCGGGAAATTGAGCCGGGCGAATTCCCCGTGATACTTCTCCGCCGCCTCATCGAAAGCTCTTGCCGCCTCGATTTCACTTTCGAATTTGCCGATCCATCTCCTCTTTCCCTCATGGACGATTTGGCTGACCCATGCCTTGTAGGTCTTGTGAAAAGAAACCCCGATATATTTCGAAGAAGTGTTTTTTCTCTTTCGCCTGTTATGCATATTTTGCGCTTTCGTCGCCTTTCGCAGGTTTGACCTGCGGTTATCAAGCCCGTCGCCGTTTTTATGGTCAACCACGTGTCCTTCTGGATGGTTCATGATTTCTCTGTGCATTGAAACAATCCTTGTCCTTCTCTTCTCGGGCACGCTGACCGCTCGAACGGCGTAAGTATTATATCCCTTTACCTCTGCGTACCAGTGAAAAACATTGAACTGGTAGTAATCAATCGGCGATACAGTGGTAAATTTCCCTTCCCCTAAATAAATCTTTCGATATGCCTCCCCGTATCGCCTCTTGCGATACCACATCACAGGCCACGCGAAAATCCTGTCTAACCAGTCCGGTACTCTAATCTCTACCCTCGCCATCTCTCATTCTCCTTCCTGTCCCCGAGGAGTTACTGCTTTGGAATCGCAGCAGGGGACCCATTTTTAATTTTTGCGTTGTATTTTTACTTTTTGATTTTTACTATTTCTTGCACCTTTCACACCCTTCACACCTTTCTCACTCTTCTCACTTCTTGCCGTCTTCTGTCTTCCGTCTTCTGTCCTCCGTCCTCAGGGCCGCTTCGCGCGTCCCTCCATAAATAGGTTCGAACTTGCGCGCTTTTGTCGAAAAATAAGGGATTTCCTGATGGCAAAAAGAAGTGCAAAATTACGTAAGCGCA
>CAYLXJ010000331.1:0-2929 GCA_964387385.1 uncultured Pirellulales bacterium | reverse complement strand
CATTGCCAGCGATGATGCCAGTGAATTATGGTTAAGCACGAATGATAATCCTGCCAATGCCGTAAAAATCTGCCAGGTATCAAGCTGGGTTAATGAATATCGATGGAATGCCTCCTCTGAGCAAAAATCTGCCGCAAAAACGCTGGTTGCCGGACAGGATTATTACATCGAGGCAAGACACAAGGAAGGCAGCGGCGGCGACAGTATTGCAATTGGCTGGGAAGGCCCAGGCATTATCAGACAGGCCATAAGCGGGGCATATCTATCCCCCTATATTATCGATTTTAAGTATTTCGACCATTTCGCAGACCAATGGCTCCTGACCGGCTGCAATTCCGCAAACGCCTGGTGCAGCGGCAGCGATTATGACCACGACAGCAAAGTTGAGCTTGACGACCTGATGACGTTTATTGACAACTGGTGGTTATACGGTGGGGAGTAGCCGACAGAAGCGAATTGAACTGAGTGTGTATGAAAATATTTTGGGAGAAATGATATGAAGCAGGTCATAGTTTTAATCACAGTGGGAATTATTTTTGTTTTCAGTTCCTCTGGTGGTGCGGCTAATATAAATGTTACGTATAACATCAATACCAACTCAACTCGAACACCCATCAGCAAATACATATACGGCACAAACTTTTACATGAACACGGATTACACCATTCAAAGAATCGGCGGAAACCGCTGCACCGCCTATAACTGGGAAAACAACTGGTCCAATGCCGGTTCTGACTATCTTTTTGAAAACGACACGATGTGGGATGGTTCGAATCCCCCGGTACCCGGCCTGGGCTATACTAAACTCATCGACCAGTCAAATTCAATTGACCAGGACTCTATAGTAACCCTGCAACTGGCCGGCTATGTTTCCGCTCCAATTTTTGGGCAATATTTGGATCAATACCCGGCTCCATCGCAGTATTTTTATCCTGTACAATTCGCAAAAGGCGCTCCTTTCTGCAGCCCGCCGAACAATCCAAACACTTCCGATAACATTGTTTATATGGATGAATTTGTGAATTTCCTCGTTTGGAAATATGGTTACGCGGGCACTCCGACCGGAGTCAAATTTTACTCTTTGGATAATGAGGTTGACATTTGGGATTCAACTCATAAAGAAGTTCACCCAGCAGCTCCCTTATGCCAGGAAATTAGAGACAAAAGCATTGCTTGCGCGAAAGCGGTCAAAAATGTTGACCCCAATGCCCAGATAACGGGACCTGTCCTTTGCGTATTTACGGGGTTCCTGAATTTTACCGATGCTCCCGATTGGTCAAGCGTTAAAGGAACCAGACCATGGTTCATAAGTTATTATCTTGATGAAATGAAACAGGCATCGGATGCCAATGGAAGAAGGTTACTTGATGTCCTCGATGTTCACTGGTATCCCCCTGAGAGTGATGGCAACGGCCATGGCATTTGTGATAACATTGAGGATGCTCAATTATTTAACGCGAGAATGCAGGCGCCGAGAACCCTTTGGGACACGGATTATGTTTATCCTCATATGACTTATCCTGACGGCGGAGTAAGCTGGGTAAACCAATCGTATTGGGCGCAATATTTACCCATTCTCACAAGATTTAAAGCTGACATAGCAACTTATTTTCCTGATACTAATATCGCAATTACGGAATATACCTGGGGTCCTTCAACGCAATGGGCAACCGGTATTACCACAGCCGATTTTCTGGGTATTTGCGCCAAGTATGGCGTATATATGACTAATTACTGGGGACAGGGCGGCTATATTGACACAGCGATAAGAATGTACACCAATTACGACGGCTCTAATTCAAAATTCGGCGATACGAATGTTGCTGCCTCAACGTCCAATAAAGTTGACAGTTCGATTTACGCCTCTGTATTCGCAAGCAATGACCGTGAGCTTCATCTTATGGTTATCAATAAAAACCAATATAACGATATTACGGGGACATTCAATATCACCAGTCCGCAAAACTTCTTGGCCGGCAGGGTCTGGAAATTCGATAACACCAGTTCAACCATTTCGGAAACCACCGGAATCAGCACAATTACAAATAACTCGTTCACCTATACTATTCCCATGAAAAGTGTCTGCCATATTGTGCTTCAGGTAACCCCGGTAAACGTTTCCATAACTTCGCCTCACGACGGCGATAGGTTTGCATTGGGAGACGATATTGTCATTGAGGCAAATGCTTCCGCTGTTAACGGTTTTGTAACAAAAGTGGAATTCTTCCAGGGTTTGACAAAACTGGGTGAAGATACAGAACCGCCGTATTCTTATGTGTGGAATGATGTCAACCTGGGTCGATACAGTTTGACCGCATGGGCTACTGATAATAATGGCGGGACAACTATCTCAACGCCGGTAAATATCAATGTTTTCAGCGGCGACGCCACCGGCTTCATTCTTCGTGAATGGTGGACTGGAATTTCCGGGACATCGGTCAGCAGTCTGACTTCGGACATAAATTATCCAAACAATCCCAACGGTCGAGCATTGCTTACATCACTGGAAGGACCTACCAACTGGGCGGACAACTACGGAACACGCATTCGCGGGTATGTGTATCCGCCCGCCAATGGGAACTATACGTTCTGGATTGCAAGCGATGACGCCGGCTCATTGAGGCTTAGCACAGACGATGACCCATGCCATGCTGTCCAGATTGCCTATGTGGCAAACTGGACGGATTCCCGGCAATGGAATAAAGAATCCAATCAGCAGTCGGCACAGAAATCGCTTTTAGCCGGGCACAAATATTACATCGAGGCATTACAAAAAGAAGGCGGCGGCGGCGACAATATCGCGGTCGCCTGGCAGGGACCGGGTATAACTCAGCAGGTAGTAATCGACGGTGTTTATCTGTCGCCTTACTTATACAATTTCAAGGATTACTCGATATTTGCTCCCCAGTGGCAGAAAACCAATTGCTCC
>CAYLXJ010000330.1:0-2931 GCA_964387385.1 uncultured Pirellulales bacterium | reverse complement strand
CTGCAATTACATCCTCTCGAATATGACCGCCAAAGGCGAGGACTTCTCCGACGCCCTTGCCCGGTCGCAGCAAAAGGGTTACGCCGAAGCCGACCCCACCCTCGACATCTCAGGCGGCGACAGCGCCCACAAATTGGCAATCCTCGCGTCAATCGCCTTCGGCTGTCAAATCTCGCTCGACGATATTTACGTTGAGGGTATAGACCACGTCTCAAAAGACGATATCCGCTTCGGAGGCGAAATGGGTTATGCGCTCAAGCTGCTCGCAATCGCCGAAAAAGACAAAAATAACCGCATCTCCCTCCGCGTGCACCCCTCGTTTATCGACAAAGACAACCGCCTCGCCCAGGTCAATGGCTCATTCAATGCCATCAGTATTTTCGGACACGCCGTCGGCGAGGTCTTTTTCGTCGGCCGAGGCGCAGGTATGATGCCCACCGCAAGCGCAGTCGTCGCCGATATTATCGAGGTCGCCCTCGGCAACTCGCGGACTATTTTTAATCATTTACACCTTCGCCCGCACAGCGAAATCGCAGGCCAAATTGACAAAATTGACAACCACGTCAGCCGATTCTACATTCGCTTAATGGCCAAAGACCAGCCCGGCGTCTTTGCCCAAATCGGCAAAGTCCTCGCTGACAACGCCATCAGCATCTCAGGCGTTCTGCAGCACGAAATCCCCGGTTCTGATAATACCGTCCCTATTGTTATCACCACTCATCCCAACAGACACGATAAAATCTCCGCCGCCCTCACCGGCCTTGCTAATCTTAACACCGTCTGCGCAAAACCCGTCTGTATCCATATTGTCAATATCCCGGAAGACAAGGAATAATGGTACCTTCTTCGACGCTCAATGTGGGACGTTCATTTTTCTTTAAAATAATTTCGCAATGAAACTCGGCAGCATAATCCTTGACGTCCCCTTCTTTCAGGCCTCCCTCAGCGGCTACAGCGATTATGCTATGCGGACAATCGCTCGCGATTGCGGCGCTACTTTGACTTTCGCAGGCGTTATGCTCGCCAAAAGCGCCGTACACCCGCGTGTTTATAATGGCTCGTCCTTTAAATCTGGAGATGATGAGCATCCTATCGGCGCGCAGCTTTTAGGCGAGGACCCCGAAATAATGGCAAAGGCCGCCAAGGTTGTTCGCAATGCCGGCTACGATTTAATCGACCTCAATTTCGCCTGCCCCGCTCCCAAAGTCATTCGCAGAAAACGCGGCGGCTTCCTCCTCAACGACCCCGACAAAGTAATTGAAATCTATAACGCTGTTCGACAGTCCGTCGATTGCCCCGTAACTATGAAATTACGAAAAGGTTTTGATGATAAGTCCTCCGATACTTTCTGGCAAATATGTTCCCGTGCCGTGGAAGCGAAAGTCGATGCTTTAATCATACACCCCCGCGCTGTCTGCCAGCGCTTCTCAGGCCGGGCCGACTGGCAGTTTCTGGCAGAAGTCAAAAAACAATTCCCCCGCACAACCATCGTAGGCAGCGGCGACCTGTTTTCCGCTGAAACAATCTTAAATAACATAAAACTCACCGGTGTTGACGGCGTCTCAATCGCCCGCGGCGCTATCGGCAATCCCTGGATTTTCAAACAGCTCCGTGACGATGAGAAATTCGTCGCCCCCGCTCTCGAAGAGCAGGGCCGCGTAGTTACAAAACATTTCAATCTGGTCTGCTCCCTCTACGGCCCCAAAATGGCCCTCCTGCACTTCCGAAAATTCGCCATCCAATACTGTAAACTTCACCCCTCCCGCAAAAAAGCCCAAAAAGCCCTCTTCTCCGCAAAAACCGCCGACGACTTCTTAGCCGCCGTAAAACAGTGGTATGCCCTGTAACAATAATATCTTTTAGTTATTAACAGGGCCCAGGTTACCTGCTATTTCAGGGATTTTCTTTATTCCACATTTCTTCGGAGATTACCTGCCAATATACCGAGTATCGCTGATGATGCGTCCGATAGAATGGAATCAGGGTTATATCTTCTGGTTTGCCGATGCCTTTGGTTTGGAACATCAGCGGTTTGCCTGCAACAGGTTCCATATGAACTAAAATATTATTGATGTCACCAATAAGTACCGGCACATTTGGATCGGCTATTTTGTTGTAATCAGATTGATTAGGAGCATAAGAACTTGGCATTCCTTCAGTGCCTAATTGACCTGCCAGAACAATTGGCCCGTATAAAAATGCCGCGATGTTTTCAGAATGAGGCAACGTCTCCACGCGCAAAGACATAGGCAGTATGACTTCCAGTTTATCATCATCCCGCCATTTCCGGCGGATTGCTGCATATTCGCCTGCAGCACCTGAGACATCTAGTTTTTTGCCGTTTAGTGTAAATTGTGCATCAGAAGATAACCATTGCGGGCAGCGAATCCTGACGGTCAGTTCCACGGGCTTATCCGCCTTAAACAGAAGTGTTGTTGTCTCAGATTCCGGAAATTTAGTCTCCTGCGTTATCACCAATCCTTTGTCCTTCCAGTTCAGCTCGGAAGCGATGAACAAATTGACCCATAATGAATCGTCGTCGTGGAAGTAAATCGTATCGCCGTATTTAGAAGGATTTTCCATTCCCGTTCCGACACAACACCAGAAGGATTCTTCCGGCGTGGAGTAAGTTTTGAAATGTCCCGGCTTGAGCGACATATAATAGACAAACATTCCCTTGTTAGGGTCTTGAGAGGCAAGGATGTGGTTATACAGCCCGCGTTCGTAGAAATCCATAGTCCGTATAGATGGCTCCCATTCGAACAGATTTCGGGTGAGTTTGAGCATATTATACGTATTGCAGGTTTCGGCGGTCTCGGCGCCCAGATGCTCGGAAAATTTATCCACCGGAAAAAAATGTTCCTTGTCGGTGTTGCCTCCGATAACGTAAGAACGATGCATCGCGACCCGCTCCCAGAAATATTCCGCAAT
>CAYLXJ010000329.1:0-2933 GCA_964387385.1 uncultured Pirellulales bacterium | reverse complement strand
CCTCGGCGATTGCGCGAAGGGCGCGAGCGCCGGTATCGCGCTGGAGGGCCTTTTTGGCGATAGCGTGCAGGGCTTTTTCGGTGAATTCAAGCTCGGCGTTTTCCATTTCGAAGAAACGCTGATACTGCCTGACAAGTGCGTTTTTGGGCTTGGTGAGTATGTCGATAAGAGCGTGCTCGTCGAGGGCCGACAGCGTCGTGATGACGGGCAGGCGACCGACCATTTCGGGAATCATTCCGAATTCGATAATGTCCTCGGGGATGACCTGCCTGATGACGTCGCTGTATTCCTTTTTGTCGTCGGGCTGGGCGGAAAGCTCGGAGCCGAAGCCAATCATTTTTTTGCCGAGACGTTTTTTGACGATGTTATCGAGACCGACGAAAGTGCCGCCGCATATAAAAAGGATGTGGGTAGTGTCCATTTGTATGTAGCTTTGTTCCGGGTGTTTTCTGCCGCCCTGGGGCGGGATGTTGGCGATGGTGCCTTCGAGCATTTTGAGAAGCGCCTGCTGGACGCCCTCGCCGGAAACGTCGCGTGTGATTGAGACGTTCTGATTGGTCTTTCCGATTTTGTCTATTTCGTCGATATAGACGATGCCTCGCTGCGCGGATTCGAGGTCGAAATCGGCGTTCTGCAAGAGGCGCAGGAGGAAGTTTTCGACGTCCTCGCCGACGTAGCCGGCCTCTGTTACAGTGGTGGCGTCGCATATCGCGAACGGGACGTCGAGGAATTTCGCCAGCGTCCGGGCGAGCAGGGTTTTTCCTGAGCCGGTCGGGCCGATGAGCAGGACGTTGGATTTATCGACTTCGACCTCATCATTTTTGCTATCGACGTGGCGCAGGCGCTTGTAATGGTTGTGAACGGCCACTGAGAGGTATTTTTTTGCGTGTTCCTGGCCGATGACGTACTGGTCAAGGTATTCCTTTATTTGCCTCGGCGCGGGCAGTTTCTTATTGAGGGTCGTTGCCCGTTCCGAGTGTCTGCGGTTTTGCCTGATGATGTCGCTGCAAAGGCCGACGCAATCGGGGCAGATATAGACCTTGTTGGGGCCTTCGATAAAGGCCTCCTGCCGGGTATTTGCCTTTCCGCAGAAGCTGCATACGGCCCTTGTTCTGTTATTGTCCGAATTTTTTGCCATTTGGTTATTCCTTAGTAAATTCCAAGTATGGATATAGTAAACGAGTGGTTGCGTCAATCGTCCGTCGGTTGCGCTGCTCGCTTCGTTAATCGTATTGCGGTTGCGTCTTCGGACGCTTTACGCTTAACGCAACCAAAACGAGCCGCGAAACCGCAACCGTATAACGATTATTATAAATATATATTGTAAATCGGCCAATGGTTCGCCGCAACTTGATTGGTCTTGAATATCAGGGGTTATTCAAAAGCTGTATTTTCAGAGGTTCGAGTTTTTCGAGCCAGGGCGAGGGGAGGTTGGTATAAGTATTTTGTAGGACCTCGATTGTATGGATAATATTCTGCTTGTCAGGAATAGGGATTTTCGAGAGGCATTGGAGTTCGTAAAATTTTGCCTGCCACCAGCCGTAGCTTCTCTGGTTTGGTTCGGATAACTCATTTCGTCGAAGTTCGGCAATTTTTGCCCAGGCGGCAGCGGATTTTTCAAAATCGCCCAGCGCCATCAGTAATCTGGCCTTTGGTCGCAGCCAACGAACGTCGGTTTCGTCGGTGGGAGGAAAATAGGCCTTCTCATTTTTTCCCTGAAGGATTGATATTTCCGCGAAAACAAGAGCGATTTCCCGGTTGTTGATTGATTCATTGGCAAATTGTGCCAGCCGAACGCAATTTTCAAGCATTTCATTAAAGTCGCGGGCATTTTGCTGCCAGAGTTCGATTTTGTCTAAGATTTCGGATAGTAATGAAACGGCCAGAGGTGCGGTTGAACCCTCGTTGGAATCGATTGCCTGCGCAAGAAAGCGTGCGGATTCTTCGAGACGACCGAACTGTTTCAGGGCTTGTGCCTTGTAGAGGTCGTAAGGCAGGTCAGGGGTCGGCAGAGCAGTATTAAGAACGTCGAGAACTTTTTCGGCGGCTTCGTTTGTGTCTGTTTCGAGCAGCAACGAACAATATAAGCTCATTGCCTCTCGTCTGATTTGGGTTTCCCGTTCTTCAGGGCGAGTGAGGGCGAGGATAAAGTCGTGCAGTTTGGCAAGGACGGCCGGCGAGGCATTTTCGTTAAGCTCTATTTTGAGCAATTCGAGAGTCGCGGCGTCGCGCCAGAAGGACTGTGATTGATTCACGAGTTGTCTGAAAATTTTGACGGCTTCGCTTGTCCTGCTGCAATTGCTTAAGAGCGTCCCGTATAAATACTGTGTCTGCTCATCGATTTTTTCAGGGACGATGCGGGAATAGTTTTCGTAAGCATCAATTGCCAACTGACAATTGTTTGTGTCCTGCGTAAAGGCGTAATATGCGACGTTAAATGCCTGCTCGGCCATTTGGGCGGGAGTGATTTGAAGAAGGTCATTTATTTTTTGCGATTGGGCCTCGGCTGCTTTAATCAAAAGCTCAACTGTCTTTTTGGGCCGGGTGTCCTGAAATGATATGGCCGCCGCATAAAGGACGGCAGGTGATTGGAAAATGTCATTTTCTGCGATCTTTGTTATAATGCCTGCGTATGATTGAGGGTCGGGCTCATTTAGTAAAGCGGTCGCGGCAAGCTCAGCATCGATGGGGCTAATTAATTCTAAATTTACGTCAGGGGGTGATTGAGAGAACCTGTAAAACAGGTCATCGAGTAGCAATTTTCCGAACAGAACCGCCGTCTGCCGGGAACGAGAGAATATTTTCACCGACCGTTCGGGGGCATATTTTCGCAGGAGAATAGCCATCGAAAGAAGAAGCTCCTGGTCACGGACACAATTGCTGTCGTTAATCGATTGAACAATATCGTTCAGGTCGTCGGGCCCGGCCGGACC
>CAYLXJ010000328.1:0-2936 GCA_964387385.1 uncultured Pirellulales bacterium | reverse complement strand
AACCGCAACCGATTGACGCAACCTTATTTATAACGCGAATCGCACTTCTGTTACGTCAATCATTGAAATCTGTGACTTCTAGTTCAAAAAGCGCCGGGCTTTTCCATCTGCGTCTTGTATCCGATAAAATTCAGGAACCTGTCGGCGTTCAGAATCGGTATCCACAACACCTGTGCCTCGCTTTGCACCTGCTTGTAGTCGTCCAGACGTTTTAAGGCCCTGTCATATTTTTCCATCGCGTCAGGATATATTTCCATCTGCTCAAGCGTCGGCTTGGCGCCAACTGCAGGCGGCGTGCCTAATATCACAAAATCGGTGTTCACCGTCACCGAATCGGCGACCTTGCCCCCCCATTTCTCAACAAGAACTCGCAGCTTATCAGTCGCGTCGGCATCAGGAGTCCCGTCTTTATTCAGGTCGAAATCGCCCGCGATTACGAATGTGTTTGCCGCCTTTGAATCCCAGATAAGGTTCGCGATTATGTCATCGACAACAATCGGGTTTCTCGTCTCCGAGCGAATGATTCTGGCAGTCGAGATTGTATCGCCGACGTTGTAAATCTCGATCTCCGCCTTGCCTCGCCCGTCTTTAGGTATGGGCTGGTTCTTGTCATAAACCGAGAAGGTCAGCCCCCTGTAAACGCGGTCGGCGATGCCGAGATTGATATGCACGATTTTCTCCTGGCTATCGACAAGAATCACCGAGCCATCCGGCTCGTATGCCTTTGCCTCAACGTCAGGCGGCGGCTTGATTGGCCAAACGTCTTCCTTCAAAAGCCGCCCAATCCGCTCCTCGGCTGTCTTCAATTCCGCCTGCGTCTTAAGAAGCTGTTTGCCGGTATCCTCAGCGGTTCGCCTTTCATGGTCCAGCTTGGCGTAGAGGTCCTTAACCTGTTCTTCGGTCTTTTTCTCCAATAATGCCTTCAGCTCATCGTAACCTTTGCGGGCTGTCTCATACTGCTGCTGAAATTTCTCTTTCTCCTCGAGCAGCGCCTTTTCCTTTTCCAAACTTGCCCTCATCGCATCATCGAACCTCGTCTGCAGCGTCGCAAGCTCACTCTTCGCCGTCGCCTCTGATGCCTTCGTATTGGCCAGCACAGCGCTCATCTTCTGCGAAACCTGAAGCATCGACGCGTTCGGGTCGATGTCCGAAAGCTCAGTATTCTGCTTTGCAATTTCGGCTATGAAATCCTTGACTTTTGTTGTCGCCTCGTTGACCTTGACCTCTGCGGACGTAGAAGAAGGTGTTCCCGGCACTATCAACGCCACCGCTTTGTCAACGTAATCGAGCGCCGATTTAAGCCGGCTTTTCTCAGGCCGCTCATCTGCACCAACAAGCGCGCCGATTTTCTGCACCTCCTCGGAGCTTGCTATATCGTTCAAATTTTTCTGGGCCGTCTCGGCGATACCTCGCTGCTCCTCGTATTGCAGGTAGAATATAACTGCCACCGTCGCCGCGATAATAAACAAAATCACGAACGCTATTAACGCATACAGAGTGCTGTCGCCGCCGGGTTTTTTGCCGATAGCCATACTAAAAACTCCTTTGTTTTTTTGTAAAACAATTGGTTTTAAGGGTTTATAACCTTTATAATATCGTCGAAAAATCGTCGAAAGTCAACTAAAAAACGGCCTGATGTGAATTTGGGCAAAGTTATCGGCCCTTTTATTGTTAGTGTGGGCTAAGCCCATAATAATATGGCTAAAGAACGACTGCAAAAAATTTTGTCTGCTGCGGGAATCGCTTCCCGGCGAAAATGCGAGGAGCTTATCCTCGAAGGCCAGATTACTGTCAACAGTAAAGTCGTAGATACCCTGCCCGCCTTCGCCGACCCCGACAAAGACGTCATCATCGCCGCGGGCAGACGCATCCGCCCCCAGCCGAAGGTATATTTCCTGCTCAATAAGCCCAAAGGCGTAATCTGCACCAATTTTGACCCGCAGGGCAGAATCAAGGCAATCGACCTAATCAAGACGCGCCATCGCATCTTTTGCGTCGGCCGGCTCGATATCGATACCACAGGGCTGATTATCCTCACAAACGATAACGAATTGGCCAATCGTCTAACCCACCCCCGTTATGGCCTGCCCAAAACCTACATCGCCGAAGTCAAAGGCAAAATTGGAGCAGCCCATGTCGAAAAATTACAGTCATGTGTCTGGCTGGCTGAAGGCAAAACTTCTCACGCCAGAGTCAGAATCCTCAAACGAGGCCCTGAACGCTCGCTTGTCGAGGTTACGACTGCCGAGGGCCTAAACCGTGAAATCCGCAGGACACTCTTCCGAGTGGGACTACCCGTAAAATCACTCAAACGCACACGTATTGGCCGGATCGCCGACCGGGGCCTCGGCATAGGCAAATTCCGCCTCCTTACACATTCCGAAGTCGCATACCTCAAAAAAGCAACAATCCCTCAATAATCAAAATCTTTTAGGACCTTTTCATATTTCGAGTCAGTGTTATAACAAAAATTGCCTTGCCTTTTCTCAACAAAAAAGGTATAATCGCGTATATAAGAGGGCAGGGATGCGCAATAATCACTATTTGGGCCTTTTGGCACTTTGGAGCATAAATACTTATGGCTGGCATGTTTTACTCAATTAAAGAAGTGGCTGAAAAACTCGCTAAAACCGAGGACGAGATTCGAGACCTTGTTAAGGAGGGCCGACTGCGCGAGTTCCGCGACGGACAGAACCTGCTTTTCAAAGTCGATGAGGTTAACGCCTTGATGAGTGATACGGGCTTGATGATGGTTAAAAAAGAGGCACCGAAACCCACACCCGCAGAACAGCCCCAGGCCGAAGAAGCAATTGAGCTTGAAGAAATCAAACCTGAGGCAGAAGAAAAACCCGCCGAAACACCCGCTCCTCAGACCGAAGCGCAGGCCGAAGAAATCCTGCTCGCCCCTGAAACCTCCGCAGGCCACAAAACCGGCG
>CAYLXJ010000327.1:0-2937 GCA_964387385.1 uncultured Pirellulales bacterium | reverse complement strand
TTCGACGGATTCAATTACAGCAATCCAATGGACGCCTCGCATTACGCTGAGTTCCAGCAGCAATTCGACGTTGCGCAGATGTGCGATTATCTAATTTACACGACGTTTGTTACAAACTGGGACTGGGCGTCGAAGAACTGGTACGCTGGCAGCACGCGCAATCCGCTGGATGTCAACGGCCCGCCTTTAGACAAGTGGAAATTTTATACGTGGGACGCGGAAATCGCGATTTGGGAGCATACACAGTTTCATACCTTCCCATTCGAGGGCTATTATAATGAAGGGCCCGGATTTATGCATAACGCCCTTCATAATAACCCCGATTACAAGCGGCTGATGGGCGACCGCATTCACAAGCACCTGTTCAATAATGGGGCAATGACAAGCCAGAAGTGTATCGACCGGTATCAGGCCCGGGCTGAGATGATTGAAGACGCGGTCATTGGTGAATCGGCCAGATGGGGCGATTTTGCACATGATTTCAAGGATATCAATAATCCGGTTTATACGCCTGCATACTGGGACAATGAGCGTGACCGATTGACAAATCCGGCGCATCCGGTTGAGGAAGGGTGGATTCGGCCGTTTTTCCCGAATCGCACAAACTGGCTTGTTACCGACGGGTATGTTTCCCGCGGGTTTTACCCGAATGTTGCGGCGCCTGTGTTCAGCCAGCACGGGGGCGAAATAGCGGCAGGAAGCACGGTAACAATCACAGGCGGCGGGACCATTAAATACACGACCGACGGCAGGGAACCGATGACTTACGGCACGACTATCGCAAGCGGCGGGACGGTTACGATTAACAATTCGCTGACATTAAAGGCACGGGCATATTACAGCAGCCAGTCGAAGTGGAGCGCGCTTAACGAGGCGGCTTTTGCCGTCGGGCCTGTTAAGGACAAGCTGAGGATTACTGAAATTATGTATCATCCGGCTGAGCCAAACGACCCCTGTCAGGAATACGTCGAGCTTAAAAATATCGGGACGACGACGTTGAATCTCAATCTTGTCAAATTCGCCGACGGTATCGGCTTTACTTTCCCGAATATGAACCTTGTTGCGGGCGACTATGTTCTTGTCGTCGAGGACATAAACGCATTTGTCGCAAAATATGGCGGCGGTAAGAACGTCGCGGGGCAATATACGGGCAAGTTAGCCAACGACGGCGAGCGAATTACTCTCGTTGACGCAATCGGCAGGACAATTCACGATTTCAAGTATTCGGACAAATGGCAGGACGCTACTGACGGGGAAGGGTTCTCACTCAATATTTTCGATGCAGCCGGCGACATAAATAACTGGGCAAAACAGGATGGCTGGGCGGCAAGCAAATACGCAGGCGGAACACCAGATACCGACGACACTGGTTTACTTAAAGAACACTCGATAGCGATTAACGAGCTGTTGGCGCATTCCGATATTTATCCGGGCGACTGGATTGAGCTGAAAAATACGACGGCTTCCTCGATAAATATAGGCAACTGGTATCTCAGCGATGACAGGGACAACCTGACAAAATACCGGATTAAGGCGGGCACGATTCTTGCGCCGGGGGCGTATCTTGTGCTTTCGGCAGACGCCAATTTCGGGCTTGCCAGCACAGACCCGGGCAAAATTACTGCCTTTGCCTTCAGCGAATACGGTGAGACGGCGTATCTGACGGCCAGCGACGGCAGTCAGCTTACCGGCTATCGAGAGAAGGAAGATTTCGACGCATCTGAAAATGGCGTCGCCTTCGGACGTTTCTTGAAGAGCACGGGAACTTATAATTTTGTGGCGATGAGTTCCAATACCCCCGGCGCAAACAACGCAAGTCCCAAAGTCGGGCCGGTGGTAATAAATGAGATAATGTATAGCCCGACTTCAGGGGGGCAAAATGAGGAGTATATCGAGCTTCGAAATATCACCGGCAACACCGTTAACCTGTATGACATTAATGGCATCGGCTGGAAGTTCACCGACGGCATCAAATATACGTTCCCGTCGGGAACGACAATTCCGGCAAACGGGTATTTATTAGTAGTTCACACGACGCCGGCTTACTTCCGGACAAAATACTCGGTCCCGGTCGGCGTGACCGTGCTTGGGCCATACGAAGGATGGCTCAACAACGGGGGTGAAAAACTCGAAATCAGCAAACCAACCGATACCGACGAATTAGGCCAAACGGTTTACACACGAGTTGACAGGGTGGTTTATAGTGATGGTGTTCATCCTGAGGATTGTCCCGAAGGCGTGGATTTATGGCCGAAAGAAGCGGATGGCAGGGGTAAATCGCTTAGCAGGAAGATAGCCGCATCATACGGCAATGACCCGAATAATTGGCAGGCGGCTACGCCAACGCCCGGTTCCGACAATCCTTGATTTTGACTTTAACAGACAATATAGACAGTAAGTGCTTGTTATAAAAGAAGTTAAGATAGAAAAAAGGATTCCTGACCCCTTTTTTTATTTGGGGCACGGGGATTGACAAATATCATTAAAAATGCTACAATTAAAAAATAAGGTTGTATATAATTCATCACGTGCCCCTTTCGGGGGCGAAAATTGGGGTAAGGAAAGTCAAGCCGGCCAATTTTGCGGAAGAGGGTTTTGACTCATCCTTGTATTTGATTATTTTGGGGAGGGTGTGAAATGGCAGGGTATTTTCTTAAAAATACTGCCGAAAAGCACAGCCCAAAAAGTAAAGTCACACCGTTAGGCGGCGCCCGTGTTGGTGCGGACGGAACCCTGAGGTGCCGGTTCGAGATAAAATATCTAATCAGCGAGTCGAAAGCCGCAGCAGTTGAGAAATATATACAGCCCTATATTAGCCCCGACCGCTATTGCAAACTTCAGCCGACGGGCAATTACCCAATTGTGAGCTTATATCTCGACAGCCCCGATTTGAAGCTTTGTAAAGAATCCCTTACGGGCAAAAAAAACCGCTTCAAA
>CAYLXJ010000326.1:510-2941 GCA_964387385.1 uncultured Pirellulales bacterium | reverse complement strand
TTAATGGCGGCCTGAAGAACATTATCGTCGCCGACTATACGTCCGTCGATGGCCAGTTCCCGGATATGGAGCGACTTCTCAAAATCGACAGGACCGTCCGCGACCAGATTGAGCATCGCGTCAGCTCATATATAGCAGACGAAATCCTGATGCTTTTGCCGAAGAGCGAGGCGGAAGTCGAAGAAATGATTGAAACGGGTTACGCAATCGCTCAAAATATGAGCTGGGACGTCGTCTCCGAAAAATACCTCATCCCGCATCTTAAAAAGATTTTAACCAAAAACCAGCCGGTTCCCCTCCCCGCCACGGTATAGTTGCGTATCAAAGCTGTCCACGTATCCCTTTTCCTCCCATAAAAATCAGAACACTTTTTTCCTAAGTATTGACCTTACAGGAGATAAACAATAAGCTTGCGAGAATGACGAATTTTAAAAAGCCGGTAATAGGGATTCTTGGGGGTATGTGTTCGGGCAAGAGCACGGTGGCTGGGGAGTTTGCCCGGCTGGGCTGTGCCGTAATCGACGCCGATGAAATCGCCCATCAACTGCTGGACGAGGAAAGCACAAAAGAGAGAGTAGTAGGGCTTTTCGGCAAGGGCATACTGAATGAGGACGGGAAGGTCAGCAGAGAAAAACTGGGAAAAATCGTCTTTGAAGATGCGGACAAGCTTTCAGCGCTGACCGACGTATTACACCCTGAAGTATTGGCCAAATCGGAGGGACTCATAGCCCGCTACAAAAGTGAGCCAGAAGTCAAGGCAATAGTCCTCGATATGCCCTTATTGGTAGAAGTGGGATGGGAAAAAAAGTGCGATTTTTTAATTTTTATTGACTGTAAGTCCTCCGAACGGCTCAAAAGGGCGCAAAAAACAGGGTTTTTTGACGCCGAGGCGCTAAAAAAACGAGAAAATCTGCAAATTTCTCTGGACAAAAAGAAACGTATAGTCGATAATATCGTCGATAACAATTCCGACTTAACGAACTTGTCCAGACAAATCGCGAGCATATTCTCAAGCATAATGGATAAGAGGTAAGTGTAGTTTTGTGCAACTTGATTAACGCGTGGTATTAACTTGCGGGCCGGAAACCCGTGCCGCCAAACAACTGAAAAATCAATCAATCACACATACCGCCGGGGTAAAGACGGGACAATTTAATCATACGGTAGAAACAAACAGGCGGGTTTTATCCCGCCCACCATTAGGTGTCCCTTAGGGGACAAAAGAGAAAAGGAAATGACAATGGCCAAAGGCAGCATAAGGGGCAGAAAGAGAAGAAAAGGTCCGGAAGAAGCGGAAATGACGGGTCAGCAGGAACAGGTCCTCGAAAAGAACGAGGCGGTAACGGTTGCCGAGGAGCAGCCCGCTATGGCTAAGCAGGATCCGCCTAAACAGGGAACTGTTGAGGTTGTTGAGGAAGCCGCAAAGCCCGCGAAGACCGAAGAAGAGTCCACTCACGAGAAATACGAGCGGATAAAGAAGGGGCAGCTTTACCTGACAGACCTGCAGAAGCTCGGCGTGTCGGACCTGCACGAGATGGCCAAGAAGGACGGCATAACCGAATATACGGGCCTCAAAAAGCAGGAGCTGATATTCCGAATTCTGAAGGAGCGAATCCGGCAGAACGGCCTGATGTACGGCGAGGGGGTGCTGGAGGTGCTTCCTGACGGCTACGGCTTCCTGCGAAACCCCGACTATAACTACCTGTCAAGCCCGGACGATATTTACGTGTCGCCTTCGCAGATTAGGCGGTTTGGCCTTCGCACGGGCAACACCGTATCGGGCCAGATTCGGCCCCCGAAGGACTCGGAAAAATATTTTGCTCTGCTTCGCGTCGAAGCAATCAATTTCGAGGACCCCGACCGACTGGCGGAAAAGACGGTGTTCAGCGACCTGACGCCTCTGCATCCGTTGGAGCGATTGATTCTGGAAACGAATCCTGAAGAACTGAATATGCGGATAATCGACCTGATAACGCCGGTCGGCAAGGGGCAGCGAGGGCTTATTGTCGCTCCGCCGAGGACGGGAAAAACCATACTGCTGCAAAAAATGGCCAACGCAATATCGACAAACCACCCTGAGGTAAAGCTGATTGTGCTTCTGATAGATGAGCGGCCTGAGGAAGTTACCGAAATGGAACGCAAGACGGCCGCGGACGTTGAGGTGATAAGCTCGACGTTTGATGAGCCGGCGGCCAGGCATTGCCAGGTGGCCGAGATAGTCATAGAAAAGGCAAAGCGGATGGTCGAATACGGCCACGACGTTGTAATTTTGCTGGATTCGATTACACGCTTGGCCCGTGCGTACAACTCCGAGATGCCTCATTCGGGCAAAATTCTCACCGGCGGCGTCGATGCAAGCGCTATGCAGATGCCCAAAAAATTCTTCGGTGCTGCAAGAAAGGTCGAGGAAGGCGGGTCATTGACGATTTTC
>CAYLXJ010000326.1:0-500 GCA_964387385.1 uncultured Pirellulales bacterium | reverse complement strand
TTCGCTACCGACCTGATTGATACCGGCTCGAAGATGGACGAAGTCATTTTCGAGGAGTTCAAGGCGACGGGTAATATGGAGCTGCATCTCGACAGGAAGCTCGTTGACAGGCGCGTCTGGCCTGCGATTGAAATCAGCAGAAGCGGAACCAGACGAGAAGAATTGCTTCTTGCTCCTAAGGAGCTTGAGCTGACGTATCGGCTGAGACGCGTTTTGAGTGAAATGAACCAGGTCGAGGCGGTGGAGCTGCTGAAGGGCCGGCTGCAGAAATGCCGCACCAACGCGGAATTCCTGATGACGATGAACATCGATTAAGAAGCTTACACTGCTTTACATTAAGCAGCGACTTGATTAAGATAAGATTCCGGCAGAAAATCGGCTGCCGGAATCTTTTTTTGTCGGAAAATATTATGGCTGAAGAGCTTTCAAAGGTTTACGACCCTAAGACAACGGAAAAGCAGGCCAATGAAATCTGGCTTGAGGGCAATTGCTTTCACGCC
>CAYLXJ010000325.1:0-2942 GCA_964387385.1 uncultured Pirellulales bacterium | reverse complement strand
GGTCAAACGGCACGGCGCACGTTTTTTAGACAGGGTGTTTACCGCCGATGAGCAGGCGTACGCCAAAGCGAACAAAAACAGCGTCGAGAAACTTGCAGGCCGGTTCGCAGCCAAGGAGGCGGTACTGAAATTGCTGGGGACGGGCTGGCGGGGTAAAATCGCCTGGACCGATATCGAGGTGGTCAATACCGCTTCCGGTCAGCCGGAAGTTAAATTGTCGGGCGAGGTTAAAAAAATCGCCTCTAAACTCGGCATCAAACAAATCAGCGTCAGCATCACTCACACCGCAAACTTCGCAATTGCATCAGCGATAGCGCTGGTGAAAAAGTAACAATTCTGATTGGACGCGGACAAGAGAGATAAACTCACGCGTTTTTGCCGTGGCATTTTTTGTATTTTTTGCCGCTTCCGCAGGGACAGGGGTCGTTTCTGCCGACCTTGGGGCCTTCGAGCTTGATTTGCTTGACCTTCACCTCGCCCTGCGGCGCCTGTGCAGCCGCACGCTGACGCTCGGCCATAGCGAACTGGCCCACCTCGTCGTGAGCCGTCTGGCTTACACGCCAGACGCTTCTGGCTCGTGCGCCGGCTTCGAGATGCACTTTGAAGACGATGTCTGTGACGCGCTGCTCGATATTTTCCAGCATCTCGCTGAACATACGGTGGCCTTCGCGCTTGTATTCGGTCTTGGGGTCCTTTTCGGCAAACGACCGCATCCAGATACTGTCCTTGAGGTGGTCCATATTGTATAGATGGTCCTTCCAGGCGCTGTCATAGACCTGCAACAGAACGTATCTTTCGAGGTCGCTCAATTCCCTGCGTAAAAATTCTCTGCCGTATTGAAGGATTATGTCTTTGCGTCTTTCGCCGTCGCTGAGCTGCTCGGCGGTTATCGTCGTCCCGAAACGATTGCTTGCCCATTCGGCGGCAGCGGGATTATCAAGATGGCTGGTCTTATTATCGACTTCCTCAATCAGCCGGCCGTCGCTGTAGGCCTCGCTCATTTCCAGCAATTGCCTGTGCAGGTCCCTCGGCTTGATTTGCTGCAGACCTTCGGCGGTGAAATTGGCGTTGTATTTCCTGTTCGCCCATTCGGCGAGCGCCTCGAAGCCGTAAACGTTCGGCCCCTGCGGCCCGTAAACCATATTCATCGCGAACTCGACAGGGTATTCGATTTCACGCCTTTTGTATTTAGCTCGCGTTTTTTCGATAAGCAGTGATTCTATTTCCTGCGGCCCGGCGGTCTTAAGCTCATTAATATCAAGCTCTATGACGAATTTCACGCTTGCCCATTCCGCCAGACGCATAATCGCAAAATCCTGCTTCAAAAATTCCGCCAGAATCGAGCAATCCTTTTTTTCGACCTGCTGCGCAGCCGCCGCGGTCAACTGCTCTTCTATCTGTTCAGGCGTCATATCCTTGACCCTGCTGGGACTCAAGCTGACCTTGAAGCTGCTCATCGCCCATTTGCAAAGCCCGCTGACATCCCAGGTGCTTTTATCTTCATAGTCCTCGAGATATTCTCCTATCGATAGCGATATATCGTTGGCGACGCTGCTCTTGGCGTTGTCCTTGATTAACTGTTCAATTTCGTCGGCTGAAATCCCCCTGATGTCCGACAGCTTAAGCTCCACGCTGAAATTGACCGACGCCCATTCGGCGATACATTTGACGGCGTAATCCGGGTCCAGCATCGTCCGGCAGGTCTTAGATATCGCGCCATTTATCATTTCATCGATGATTTCCTTTAGCCCTGTGCCGGCAAGGATTTTGCGCCTGCGGGAGTAGAAAATCTTTCGCTGATAATCCATCACCTCGTCGTATTCGAGAAGCGATTTTCGTATCTCGAAATTTCTCTCCTCGACTTTTTTCTGAGCCTTTTCGATGCCCTTGCTGATGCGCTTGTGATAAATGGGTTCCCCCTCCTGCCAGCCAATCCACGACAGCGCCTTGACCGTCCAGTCGGGAGCGAAAATTCTCATAAGTTCGTCGTCGAAGCTGAGGAAAAACTGACTCGACCCCTTGTCGCCCTGCCTGCCGCATCGTCCGCGAAGCTGATTGTCGATACGCCTCGCTTCGTGCCGTTCGGTTCCAAGAACGTGCAGCCCGCCGATGTCTGCTACGCCGGGGCCAAGCTTGATATCGGTTCCGCGACCCGCCATATTTGTCGCGATTGTGATGTTTCCGTGCATTTTTCCGTCGCGGCCCTGGTGCTGCTGGCCGGCTTTTGCGACGATTTGCGCCTCGCGGGCGTGGTTTTTGGCGTTAAGCAGCTCGTGCTCAAGGCCGAACTTCCTGTCAAGCGCCGCCGATAGGGCCTCGTTTTTTTCGACGCTTACTGTGCCGACGAGAATCGGCCTTCCTGAACCGCTGATTTCGTTGATTTCATTGACTATCGCGCCGAATTTTTCGGTCATCGTTTTATAAATCTGGTCATCCATATCATCTCTGATGCAATGGGCATTTGTCGGTATGACGACCACATCGAGTTTGTATATATTCATAAACTCTTCGGCCTCAGTCGCGGCTGTTCCCGTCATACCCGCGATTTGGCCGTAGAGCTTGAAAAAGTTTTGAAGCGTAATCGTCGCTAAGGTCTGTGTCTCCTCCTTGACCTGCACGCCCTCTTTGGCTTCGACCGCCTGGTGTAAACCATCCGACCATTGTCTTCCGTGCATTAAGCGGCCCGTGAACTCATCGACAATAACAACTTTGCCTTCCATCACGACGTAGTCGCGCTCCCTTTCAAATACGACGTGCGCTCGCAAGGACTGTTCCAGAAGGTGAGGCCATTCCATATTCGAGCCTGTGAAAAATGAGCCGACCCCCGCCGCCTCCTGTGCCGCTGTAATCCCTTCGTGAGTCAAATGCACGGCCTTGCGATCGTATTCAACCTCATAAAACTGCGTGGCTGTCGCCAGCTTGGCTTGTGCTTCAGTAATTTC
>CAYLXJ010000324.1:0-2944 GCA_964387385.1 uncultured Pirellulales bacterium | reverse complement strand
ACCGCCCTCATTTTGCGTTCTGGAAACTCGATGAGGTTGTGCCCGTTAAATACGATTTGGCCTGATACGATTTTGCCTGGCGGGTCGGGGATGAGGCGCATAATTGATAAGGCCGTAACGCTTTTGCCGCAGCCGCTTTCGCCGACAATCGCGAAGGTCTGCCCCTTTTTTAACGAAAAGCCGACGTCCTGCACGGCTCGAATGACGCCCGCTTCGGTGAAGAAATTCACGCAAAGACCATTAACAGTCAGCAGTACGTTGTCGTTGCTCACATCATTACCCTCAATCGCGGGTCAATCGCGTCTCGCAGGGCCTCGCCCACGAGGTTATAAGCCAGGACTGTCAGGAAAATCGCCAAGCCGGGAAATAGCGTAAGCCACCACAAAAACCTTCCTGTCGTGCTGACGCCCAATGACAGGATTTGCCCCCAGCTCGGCGTCGGCGGCGCAACGCCGAATCCGAGAAAGCTCAGGGCCGCCTCGATGAATATCGCGCCTGCGATGCCAAATGTGGCGTTGACGAGGACGGGCGCTATCGCGTTTGGAAGCATATGCCTGAAAAGGATGCTGCGAAGTGGCAACCCCAGCGAAACGGCCGCCTGGACGAAATCCTGCTTGCGTAACTTGAAAAACTCGGCGCGGACGAAACGAGCGTCCTCGGTCCAAGTCGTAAGGCCTATTATCAGCATTATGTTGAACAAGCTGCGTGGAAAGTATGCGACTATTGTGATGATGAGGAAGAAAACAGGGACCGCCATCATAATCTCAACCAATCGCATACCGAGAAAGTCGGCCTTGCCGCCAGAGTAGCCGAGTATTGCCCCGATTATAATGCCTATTAAGCTCGATATGCCTACCGCGACGAAGCCGACCGAAAGAGAAATCCTGCTGCCGTGAATTATTCGGCACAGAACATCAGAGCCGACGTCATCTGTGCCTAACCAGTGCTGCCTGTTAGGAGGGCTTTCGCGGACTTTCAAATCGGTCCTGCCATAGCCGTAAGGCACGGGCGTGAAAATAGCATTACTTGCCTTGCCTGAATCGAGCATCGCCTTATAGTCGGTGGCGTCAAGCCGGCGCGGTATAAATACAAAAAGCAGAATAGTGCCGATGAGAATGACCAGGGTATTGACGAAAATCTGCCGCCAGAAAACGCCTGAGCGAATCGACGGGTCAACGCGCTTGCGATTTCTCAGGATAAGAAGGAATTGAATTAGTGCTACGGCGCCTGCAAGAAAAATACTATAATCGCTTGCGGTCAACGCCCTGAAGAGCGGAAAACGCATAACGCCCTCAATAGTAATGACAAACGGCTTATCATTGGCCAGAAACGGGGTAAATATGGCAATAAGGAAAAGCAAAATTATAAAGCCCAGCCAGGCGAGCGTAAACTTGCTTTTGGCAAACTCGCGCCAGACCATCTCGCCGTAAGATGTGCCCCATTCCTGATGTTTTTGGTTCTGCTTAGCCATAATGATATTACTCGACTGCCTCAAAACTGATTCTCGGGTCAACCGCGGCGTATGCGAGGTCTGCCAGCAACAGCCCCAGCAAATTTAAAAAGCCGGCGATTGTGGCGATACCCATAACCACGTTGTAATCCCGCGTGGTAACCGCCTCGAAAGCAAGCATTCCCATACCCGGAACGCTGAAAATCCTTTCGATAATGACCGACCCGCCGAACATCGCAGGCAGTAGCGTCGCCATAATCGTGATGACGGGAATGACGCTGTTTCGAAAGGCGTGATGAACCACGACCGCCCAGTTTGAAAGCCCCTTAGCTCTCGCGGTGCGGACGTAGTCGGCGCGAAGGTTATCGAGCATCCCCGCCCGGACCTGTTTTGTAAGATAAGCGAAACCAGCGTATGTCAGGCAGGAGACGGGTAAAACGAGGTGCCACAACCGATCAGCAAGCCATGGGAAAAAGGGAAGCTGTTCAGCGTAATTGCCGGATAATCCCGCCGGCGGAAACCAGTTCAAAGGCGGCCCGCAAAGATAGCCGATTAGCATTTGCCCCACCCACATCGAGGGTAGCGACCACAGCATCAAAAGCATCACCGAGCTTGCCTTGTCGAGAAAGCGCTTGCGCCCCACCGCAGATAGTATTCCCATAGGGATTGATACAGCGTAAATGATGACAAATGAAATCAGGTTCAGCATAAGCGTTATTGGCAGGCGTTCTTTAATAAGGTCGATGACCGGCCGATGGTGCTTGATTGAGTCCCCGAAATCAAAGCGAATTACCCGCCAAAGCCAGGTTGCGTACTGGATATGCAGGGGCTTATCGAGACCATAAAGCCGGCTTCTTGCCGCACGGACGTCCGCCGCACGCTGTGCGTCTAACATACCGCCCGGTCCCATACCCAAACTCACAGGATCGCCCGGTGCAGCCCTGCTGATAGCGAAAACAACGAGCGTGATACCCAGAAGCGTAGGTATCATTAAAAATAAGCGTCTGATTATATACGTTGTCATTTATATCGCTGCTTGTCCTTAGGAGCGTACCACTCGAGAGAGTCAACACCGAGCTCGTGAACTTTCACGTTCTCGAACCGCCTGTCTAACAGCAGAAACGTCGGCCTTGAAACGAGAAACGTATATGGCTGCTCCTCGTGCAAAAGTTTGTGAAACTGATGGTAAAGGGCGTATCTCTTTTCCGGGTCGAGGGTCCTTCTCGCCTGCTCAATGAGCTTGTCCGCTACTGCGTCGCTGAATCCGATAAAATTATTGCCCCTGTTTTGAATCTGCGACGAGTGCCAAATCTGATAAGGGTCGCTTTCAATTGTCCCGCCCCAGGAAAGCGTAGCCGCCTCGAATTGCCTCGCGTTGAGCCGCTCGTTAAAAATCGACCACTCGAGAGGGTCAGGGATAACTTCTATGCCGACCTTTTCCGCGTCGTCTTTAAGCAGTTTGGCTATACGTTCAGCCGTGTCGCTGCCTGCCGG
>CAYLXJ010000323.1:0-2987 GCA_964387385.1 uncultured Pirellulales bacterium | reverse complement strand
GCCCGCATACCATCAGATACCGCCGCCACAACCGTTGACGCCCCGCGAACTATATCCCCGCCCGCAAATACATCAGCCCTGCTCGTTTGATACCGCCCATTTACTTTTATAAGCCCGTCAGCAATTTCAATCCCGCTTAAAACCTGCCCGATATTCTCCGGCAACTCCTGCCCGATTGCCTCAATTACCAAATCGAAATCCAGTGTGTACGCCCTGTCCTTCAAAGCGACCGGCGTGCGCCTGCCGCTCTTGTCTAATTCCGTAAGCACCGTCGGACATAATTTAATCGCCGCCAGTTTACCCTCACGCATCACGTATTCAAGCTGCTGAGTAAGTATCAGAAAATGCACCCCCGCGTCCATCGCCTTTTGCCTCTCCGCAGGCCACGCAGGCATCTCTTCAAATGAGCGACGATACAAGACATACACATCCTTTGCCCCGAGCCGTCTCGCGGTAACCGCTGCGTCCATAGCCGTATTGCCCCCGCCGATAACCGCGACGCATTTTCCCGATAGGTCTGGACTTTCCTTTTTAGCGGCGTTTAAAAACTCAAGTGCATCCCAAATCCCGTCTGCTTTTTTCCCAAAACTGCTTATCCCCCTCGACAGCCCAAGCCCGATAAAGCACGCATCAAACCCATTAGTTATCACGTCATTAAGCGTAAATTCAACGTTCAATTCTTTCGATTCGATTTTAAGCCGTTGCTCCGGCACCCCGTCAAAAATCGCCTTAATCTCGTTGTTCAGGGCCGTTTTGATTCTATCGGCTGGTATTGCCGACTCAACCATACCTCCAAGCGTCCTGTTTTTATCGAATACCGTAACCTGATGCCCCGCCTCGAGCAACCGCGCCGCGCACGATAATCCCGCCGGCCCCGCACCGATTATCGCCGCTCGTTTGCCGGATGATTTCGCCGGGATATTCAGTTTCGACCAGCCGTTCTTATTTGCTTCTTCCGCAAGGTATCGCTGGATTGCAGCAATCGGCAGCGGCCCATCGCCTATGAATCTTTGCAGACAGCTACCCTCGCATTGCGCTTCAACCGGGCACAGCCACGCGCATATTTCGGGAAACACATTGCTCTTGCGTATCGTCTCGTATGCCTCTTTGTCTTTGCCGTCAAGAAACAAACTTATGAATTTTGGTATATTCACACCCGCCGGACATGCGCACCGGCAACTCGGCTGCTCGCACTTCCGGCAATGCTGCGCCAAACGCATAAGGTTATCACGGTTGCTCATCCTCCCGTGCCTGTATATCGGCCCATAAACTTTGTTATCGCGCACCACACAGCCCGTCGTGCCTCCGTCCCGCATAATCTGAGTGCACCCGCTGCACGCGATACAAACCTTATTCGGGTCGAGCTTGCCCTTCGTAAGTAAATCCTTCGCAAAGTCCGGATACGCCAGCGACATCCTCCCCGCCCCGATTACCCCCGCCATCCCGTTTTTCAAAACCGCCGCCCCCACGTTCGGCATCAAATGCCGAAGCCAGCTATACCCCGGCCCCACTAAAACCATATCGCCAAACACCCGCTGCATCTCGCCCGTCAATCGAATCATCCTCGCGACGCCCGCGAGCGGCTCCTCCGGCGACTTGTACCCGTCCGCAATCGGCTCATTAAACGGCCTGCCGATATGCGGATTATAATAGGGATTGCCTAGCGTAACATTTATCATCGGCACGCCTCTCGCCGCAAGCTCCGCAAACAACCTCTTCGGTTCCGTCAAATCCGCTTTCGTATAATCATTCTTATCGACCCCCCACCCGTATGGCTCCGGTATCGCGTCATAAATCCCCAATCGCGTCACAACCGTCTTGTCTTTCCCAAGCCGTTGATGAATAGCGTCAATAATGGAAAGCAGCAATCGCGTGCGATTTTCAAATGTCCCGCCGTATTTACCTCCCCGATTAAAACAAGCTAACAACTCATTAATCAAATACCCGTGACACGCCTTGATATCAACCGCATCAAAACCAACCTCAAATGCCAATTTTGCTGCGTTTACATAATGCTCAACAAGCCCGTCAAGATAATCATCTGTTGCAATCGGCCACGTAGCACGGGCTTCCAGCCCGTGTATAATTTCCGGTTTCGCCTGCACCCTCATCGCGTCCCGATACGGGTCCCGCTGCGGAATAATCGGTTTGGCAACACCCTCCGGCTTCGAATATCTCCCCGAATGGGTCAATTGCGCGACAATAATAGGATTATGCGAACTGCCCATCGACTCCCTCGCCGCCTTTCGCATCGTTGCAACCATTTTCGCAAAGGCCGCCTTGTTCTTCTCCTGCATCCATAATTGTCGCGGATTCGCCCGCCCCTCCGGCACAACCGCCATCGCCTCCGCCCAAATTACCCCGCACCCTCCTGCCGCAAACCGTTTATATCTTCTCTGCGTCAATTCCTCCGGTGAACCTTCGCTATCCCCGTCCGCACCCTCCATAGGATTAACGGCCATTCGATTCGGCGCTGTAAATGGCCCGATTTTAATCGGCCGGCCCAATATCGACACATCCTCCTGCATCGGCAGCTCAATCGATAACGACGCAGCGAGTTTGCGAATGTCCTCAATCGTCTCTAAATTATTCTCAAACATAGCCGGATTAATTATCTCAAAAACTTCAAAAATAATCTATTGAATTAAACGCGAAGTACGAGTCCCGAGAACCGGAAAAAACCGTTTGCCGAAGGCCTGAAAATTCATATAATACCAAGCATTAAAAAATGATTTTTGGTTGCCGTCTCTCGATTAACGCAACCGATACGAGCCGCGTACTTGTCTCGGCGGAGCGCAGCGAAGACGGAACCGTAACCGTTTTACGATTTTTAAAAGAAGGAGAGAACTATGAACGGTCTTACAATACTTGCAGCAAGCACGTTAGGGACTTTGGACTGGGTAACAATCGGGGCATACTTTGCGGTAATTTTAGGCGTCGCGTGGTGGGTCGTCCTGAAAAGCAAAGACACCGCCGCTGACTACTTC
>CAYLXJ010000322.1:0-2990 GCA_964387385.1 uncultured Pirellulales bacterium | reverse complement strand
AGCATCGCAAGATGCGCCACAGGCATATTCGCCTCCTGCTCCAATTCGTGAATCGCTCTCATACTGCTGGCCGCAACTTCTGTCCACTTGGCCCAATCCATAACATTTGTCTGGTTGTCCCAGCCGGCGGCGATTGCGCCGAAAAACGCCACGTGGTTTGCTGCCCCCTCGCCCGCTCCGAGGTATATGCCTAATCGTTTTCTGTCGATGCCGTCAGCAGGATTATCTGCCTCAATATCGATTCGCGCCTGTCTGCATGCCTGCACCGTCGCGCCGATGGCGAACGAGCTGCCTCGATTGGCGTCCTTGTGCAATTGCGGGTTCTTTGTGAATTTCGACAAGTCGTAATTTTTAACTTCCGCACTGAAAGTCGTCGGGAATGTCGTCGCGTCAAAAATCGTCGTTTTGTCAACGCCGCTTTTTCCGGCGAGCATGGCCGACCAAACGTTTTCAACATTGTGACCGAGCGGGCAAATAATTCCCATTCCGGTTATAACTACCCGCTCTTTGTTTTGTGTTTGCTGTTCGTTGTTCATTATTCGCAGTTCTTTAGTATTACAGCCGCGGTTTGGCCGCCGTATGTGTAGCCGCAGCACAGGGCGTAACGTATGCCGGTTTTTATTTCACTTTTAATGATATTGAGGTTACAGCCGGCGGTTTTTTTATCGCAGTTTTTTGCCGCCGGGATTCGGCCGTCGCGAATCGCATAAGCCGCCGCGATAACGTCCAGCCCGCCGCAGGCAGCACCAGTGTTGCTCAGCATACTTTTCGCAGGCCAGACGGGTATCCGCTTCGTCTCAACGCCCATCGCGGTCTCGATACCCTTCGCC
Organism: uncultured Pirellulales bacterium; assembly: GCA_964387385.1. Lineage (GTDB taxonomy): Bacteria > Planctomycetota > Phycisphaerae > Sedimentisphaerales > Anaerobacaceae > Fen-1362. Next base: position 2,160 of record CAYLXJ010000322.1, on the reverse strand, counting down.
TCTGCAAGGTCGTCTTGCGGTATTCCAGTCCCGTGCGGGATTATCAAATCTACTTCCTTTGGCGAAATGCCGGCCTGCGCAAGCGCCTTTTCAATCGCTATCGTTATCCCCGAACCATCCGGTTCGATATGCTCATACGCGGGATTTATGCACGCGCTTTGGCCTGTGCCGGCGACCTCCGCGTAAATTTTGGCTCCTCGTTTTTGTGCATTTTCGACGCTTTCCAGAACAACGATTCCGCCGCCGTCGCCGAATACCGAACCGCTCGCATCCGCGTCAAAAGGTCTTAATGCCCCTTCCGGATCGTCATTATGCTGAGTCGTCGTTCTTTTAATAAGGCACTGGCGCATTATCAAAACGGGATTTATCTTCGATTCCGCTCCGCCCGCCAAAGCGATGTCACTATCGCCTCTGGCGATTACGTCAGCCGCCTCCGCTATTGCGATATGGCCTGAAACCTCCGCACAGGTTATCGTATTACTCAGCCCCTGTATATCGTGAAGAATCCCGATATGACAGGCGAGCATATTGGGCAGATACTTCAATAACCAAAGGGGCGTTACTAAATTGATTCCGTCTTTGCCCCACTTGCGAATATCGAATTTGCCGTCAGTTAAACTTATTGCAACAGCCGGCGCAATCTCACAAAGGTCACAGCTTATCAGCCCTGCCCCGATGTTAATGGCCATACGCTCCGGGTTAACGTTTATCTTTTTTTCGTCGATTGCTTTTGTAATAAGACCGCTATCTCTGACGGCCTCATCAGCCGCGATTACCGAAAGCTCGATATCCCGGCTCATCAGCTTCGTCGCCTTGCGGAACGATTTAGGCACGTATTGCTGTATCTTGTATTCTCCAACCTCTCCCGCTAACTGACAGTTGAATTTTGAAGGATTAAAAGCCGTGATTCTCCTTATCCCGCATTTACCTGCGCAAAGTCCCTCCCATGTCTGCCTGGCAGTCAATCCTAAAGGGCTTACGGCCCCGACGCCTGTTATTACTACACGGGTCCTTCCCAAGCCGGCTCCTATCCTTTAATTGCCTTGAAGGCCGAACCTGTCAGCAGCGATTTGAAAGTGTCGGTGAACACAAAATTCTCCTTCGGGAATTCCTTGCCCGCAAGGTTCTGGTCGATATGGCTGAACATCAGGTCAATCTCGGCTATCAATTTGTCCTCACAGGTTACCGTTCCGGTCGTACCGGCCGCCTCGGGAGCTATCGATTCGATTTTTGCCGATAATTTCAATGTATCTCCCGGCCTGACAAAATCGTGAAATACCGCCTTTTTAATCTTGGCAAGTATCACCTTTTCCTCGAATTTCTTCGCCTCGCCGACGAGAATTCCCGCCGTCTGCGCCATCGCCTCGATAATCAGACATTCCGGCATAACCGGGAAACCCGGAAAATGGTCGTGCAGGTGCTCCTCTGCCAGCGTCACGTTCTTGACCGATACAGCGCTTTCCCCGCTTTTAAATTCAACGAATTTATCAATCCATATCCAACGCATAATCGTGTCATAATAAAACAATCGGCAGGTTTCTTCAAGCGAAACCTGCCGATTGTATTTAAATCAAGGATCTGAATCAGCAAATTACCAGTTCGGTGAGCAGCCGGGGTCACCGGGGTTATTGCAGACGAGCCACTGATTTGCGAATTGGCTGAAGTCGAACAAATCAACCTCGCCGTCTGCCGGCGCAAAATCCGCACCGTGGCAATTACCCGGCCCGGTGCAGGTGTCATTCAGCCAGTAATCAACGAATGTATCGAGGTCATAGTAATCAACATAACAGTCGCCAGTACCGGCTATGTCTGAGGCAAGCCGATAACCCCCCGCTATAACCTCTCCGCAATTTGAGTAAACGGGACCCGACTGAGCATTGACCACAAATCCTATAATCACCTGACGATTGGGCCCGGTGTTATAAGTTGCGCTTGGTGTTTCAGCCGCCCCGGTTGCTGATTTATAACCTGCTACACCCGTTGCGGTGCTGCCCATTGTCTGGTCCGTGCCTTCGGTAAAACCATTGTTCAACGTATAGTTACCCGCGTTGCCGCAGGTGGCGGCGACAATTACCATATCTCCGTCCTGCGTGGAAAGCGCAGATGTTGTGATAGGGTTCGGCGTAGCTTCTGCCGTTCCGTTATAGGCAGACGCCCCTA